>DASYHQ010000011.1 GCA_035998445.1 Tepidisphaeraceae bacterium
CAGCTGGTCCAACATCGCCCCCGGATCGTTCACGATGATCGCCGCCCCATCGATCGCATCCACGTCGATCGCCCTGCTGAACGTCAACGTCAACACAAGGTCCACCTCGCCGTCGTACACCGCCGACACGAGCGTCAACGGCTCCACGGGCGGCTGCCGTGTTGCGATCGGGCGCCCGTGCTTCGGCGAACGTCTGCGCGGGGCCGGAATGAACGAAGTGGCTTGTTCCATCATGTAAACCTCGTCGAGCAAAGACCGAACGTCGAGCGGATCGCCCTCGCGACAAACGAACGCGGCGGCGCGCCGCACAGGCCGCGCCGTCCGTCCGTCCGTCATCGTGCGTCAACGTGCTTACGCCGCCAGCTTCGGCGACTGCTGCACCGCGCTCACGGTCGCGCTGCCGCCACCGATCGCGAAGTTCACGTTGAACTGGCTGAACGGCCCGACCGCGGTCGACCGCACCGCCTGCACCTGGTACATCACGGTCGATGTGCCCGGGGGCAGCGTTGCGTCGACGAAGGACTTCTGTCCCACGCCGCCGCAGTACTCGACCGGGCCCGTGGCGCCGACGCGACGCCACACCTGGTACATCGTGCCGCCCGCGCCGCGGTTGGCGCACTTCCACTTCAGCTGAAGCGACCCATCGGCGCCCAGTTCCGCCTTGAACGACTCGGGCGACCCCGGCGGCAACGCCGGCGATCCCTCACCGCGAACCGGCAGCTTCAAATCCTTGCGCTGCTGGTCGCTCACGGTGCTCATCCCTTGAATTTGTCGGGCCGTCAGCCTGACATAATCTTCGAGATTTCGCCGCGCTTCGTTCTTCGCGAACACGGTCGACGGCCCACGCGTCAACCCGCTGGTCGACGCCGCTAATGCCGTCTGAAACGAACTGACCAATCCCGCCAACGTGGCGGCGATCGGTGCCGTAAGCCCTAGCGAAGTCGGATTTGCCGTGATCTGTGCCGAGTACTGCTGCACATATTCCGAGAAATTCGCATCGCGTCGGGGCGGCCATATCGTGCTCACCATGTGAGCCTCCCTTCAGTTAGCCTGTCCTCTGACTCGATCCGCGAGGACTTCCACTCCGACGGCCAATCCGTACGAAGCGCCCTCACGACCCTGACAACCCTTAGGATCGTCACGACGCGAAGCGCACTTAATCAATTTTGCCACTTTGTTCGCGACGCCCGCAGTCGATGCCAAACACCCCCGCGGGCGTCGCCCCCATGCCCGGTGTTACCGGCGCGATGCCGCCCATGCAGCCTATCCACCGTCCGAACCGACGCCGGTGGCGTACCGCCCGTGGCACCCGGCACGCTATGATCGGAACGATGATGCGTTGTCGATCCATCGTGTCCGTGCTCTGGTTGATGGCGGCGCTGCTGGCCGGATGCGACCGGGACGGTAGCAAACCAGAATCGACGAAACCTGCCGAGGCCGCAGCCGACCACACCGAGGCGATCAGCGCTCTTGAGAACTTCGCCACCCGCGCCAGCCAACACGGCACCGGCACGTGCCGCACGCAAGCGGCTCAGCGATACCGCCAGATCGCTGCTGCCCTTCGATCGGGCGACGAATCTTCGGAAGGGTTAGGCCCCCGCTTCATCTGCGCAGCCGTTGGGCCGTCGACGTTCGAAGAGGGGGAACTCCAGATGTTCATTCATTTTGTCTCGGACGGTGCGAGCCCCGCCCGCGTGAAGTCCTCAACGCCCGACGGGCCACTGTCCGAAGTTGACGTCCGGCCCGAACGCGTCGTGCGCGACACGCTCGGAAGCGGCCTTTTCTATGGAATGGCCATCGTGCCGGTCCGCCGCGGCAGCATTGATCGTGTCAGCGAGGCGGACAAACGCTCGACCCTCCTCATTCCCACTGACGAGTCCCCGCTCTACGTCAGCATTCGGTTCCCCGACCGCCCCACCTACGAGGAACCGCTGGAGTGCACGTTCAGCAAATTCCTGAACGATCAGCTGGACCGCGCCGACTAGGCCCTGTCTGCGAAGACCATGCCGGGTGCCACCGGCGGCTTGCCCGCCCGTGTCACGAGCCAGGTGCCACACGTGGTACCCCACCCGCGCGAGGTCCGCAGCCGTTCACCCGCACGCCCGACGTACCGTCCGAGGCCCCCCGCCGCCCGCCCGATAAAAACCGCCCTTCGCCCCCTACCGATCGGCCGCCCCATAACATCCCGTTTTTCTCGCTGCAATCGTGGGGTGTTAATCTTCCGTACAAGTACACGGAACTTCCGTACAAGTGAACGGAACTTCCGTACAAGTGCACGGAACTCTCGTACAAGTGCACGGAACTCTCGTACAAGTGAACGGAACTTCCGTACAAGTACACGGAACTTCCGTACAAGTGCACGGAACTCCCGTACAAGTGCACGGAACTCTCGTACAAGTGAACGGAACTTCTGTCGTGGACGACGGAACCTCCGTACAAGGGGTCGGATAAGGGGTCGCAAGGGGTCGGATAAGGGGTCGGGGTCGGATAAGGGGTCGGGAGTCTTTGATTCGGACAAACAATGACTCCCGACCCCTTTAGAGACCCCCCTTTAGAGACCCGACCCCTTTAGAGACCCCCCGTCCCCGCCAGCAGCCGCACCGTCGGCACGCGCCGCTTGGCCTCGGCCAGCAAATCGACGAACGCCCGCGCGTCCCCCCGCTTGCGAAAGATCGCCTTGCGATCGTTCCCCCGGTTGAGCACGTGATACACCAACCCACCGGGACATCGCCGTGCGTTGCGAGGCATGGGCGGCGATGCTACCGTGACGGCATGGGGAGGAGCAAAACAAAGGTGGATGTCCCCTTTTCCGTCCCCGCGAGCCGATGAATGCCGGCCGCTGAACGGATTTCGTTGTCCCGCACGGCATGCTTCGTCCTCGCGTCATCCTCGCCGCGTTGGCGCTCGCGGCGCTCGTTCCCGTCGCCGCGGCGTATCTGCTGTTGTCGTTGGCACGGAGCGACGTCGAGAGTCAGGGTCGGTATCGCGCCACGCTCGTCCGCGTTCGGCCTTCGTTGAACTGCATCGTGTGGATCGAGTACACTGTTGCGGGTGATCCGGTATACACCACGGCGCATTGGCGCGTTCGCCCTTGGCGAGATGTCTCGTTCGGCAAGTAAGGCGCAGAGGATAGATAAGGGGTCGGGAGTCTTTGATTCGGACAAACAATGACTCCCGACCCCTTTAGAGACCCTGGCTTAGATCGCGAAAGGTGACCTTCGTGGACGGGATGAAGCCGGGTAGGGTCCGCTGGTACGCCTGCGGACCGATTCGCGTTCCGACGGAAAATGGTCCGCAGGGGTACCAGCGGACCCTACGAGACTGATCTCTGGATGTCCCCTTTTCTGGTCTCTCAGGAGCCTGCCCAAATCTCA
>DASYHQ010000012.1 GCA_035998445.1 Tepidisphaeraceae bacterium
GCCGAGCAGACGTCGTCGGCGGCCGGGCAGGTCTCCAGCAGCAGCCAGTCGCTCGCCCAGGGTGCGTCCGAGCAGGCGGCGGCCTTGGAGGAGACCAGCAGCAGCCTGGAGGAGATGAGCTCCATGACCAAGAAGAACGCCGACACGGCGCAGCAGGCGGCGTCGCTGTCGGCCGAGGCGAAGGCGGCGGCCGACAAGGGCAACGCGGCGATGGGCCGCATGAGCAGCGCGATCGGCGACATCCAGCGGAGCGCCGGCGAGACGGCCAAGATCATCAAGACGATCGACGAGATCGCGTTCCAGACGAACCTGCTGGCGCTGAACGCCGCGGTCGAGGCCGCCCGGGCCGGCGAGGCGGGCAAGGGCTTTGCGGTCGTCGCCGAGGAGGTGCGGAACCTGGCGATGCGGTCGGCGGAGGCGGCCAAGACGACCAACGCGCTGATCGAGGGGAGCGTCGCCAACGCGCGCAACGGCGTGGCGATCGCGGCGGAGGTCGGTGGGACGCTGGGGGAGATCGTGCAGGCGAGCGAGCGGGTGAACGCGTTGATCGCCGAGATCGCCGCCGCCAGCTCTGAGCAGGCGAACGGGATCGGTCAGGTGAACACGGCGGTGACGCAGATGGACCAGGTGACGCAGGGCAACGCCGCGTCGGCCGAGGAGTGCGCCGCGGCGGCCGAGGAGCTCAGCAGCCAGGCCGAGCAGCTGTCGGGCGTCGTCGGCGAATTGGTCGCGCTCGTCGGTGGGGCCGCAGCGGCCGGTCGTCAGGGCGGAGCCAGTTCTGCGTCGGTATCGCAGCGTCCGAAGGCGCACGCGTCGTCCAAGGCCAAGCCGAAGACGCCCGTGCGCGTCGGGCCGCCGAAGGGCAACGCCGCGGCCGCAATCCCGTTCGATGAGGACGGCGGCTTCGGCGAGTTCAGCAAGGCGGCGTAGTTTCACGTCGCGCCAAGTACCATCGACATCGTCAGCGGCCGTCGCGAGGAACTCACAGGTCCCTCGTGGCGGCCGCTTCTCTTGTCATGCGTCTCAGTGGACGAGCTCGCTCGCGGCCCCGCGTGCGTGAAAACCTGAGCCGCATCACGCGCTGACAATCATGCTCGACATGCCGTATGAACGGGCAACTTCATATGGAGCGGTACGAGCATGGCATCACTTTCGAACAAAGTCGCGTTCATCACCGGCGGGGCCAGCGGCATCGGCAAGGGCACCGCCATTCGGTTCGCCCAGGAAGGGGCCAGCATCGCGATTGCTGACATGAGCGAGGAGGATGGCAGGCAAGTCGTCGGCGAGATCGAGCGCAACGGTGGCCGTGCGACCTTCTTCAAGTGCGACGTTTCGAAGGATGCCGACGTGCGGGCCGCGATCGACGGCACCGTGAAATCGTTCGGCGGGCTGAACATCGTGTTCGCCAACGCGGGCATCAACGGCGTCTGGACGCCGATCGAAGAACTGCAGCCCGACGAGTGGGACAGAACGCTGAACATCAACCTGCGCGGCACATACCTCACTGTTCACTACGCCATCCCTCATTTGCGCAAGGCCGGCGGTGGCAGCGTGCTGATCACGTCGAGCGTAAATGGCAACCGCACGTTCGCAACCGCCGGCGCTAGCGCCTACAGCACCAGCAAGGCGGGGCAGGTCGCCTTCATGAAAATGGCCGCGCTGGAACTGGCGCGCTACAACATCCGCGTGAACGCCATCTGCCCCGGCGCGATCAAGACCAACATCGGCCAGCGCACCGAACAGCGACACACCGAAGAGGTCGAGGTGAAGGTCGAACTGCCCAAGGGCAAACCCGGCATCGACGGCGGCGTGGGCGACATCTTCGAGGTGGCCGACGCGTGTCTGTTCTTGGCATCGGACCAAAGCCGGCACGTGAGCGGGGTGGAACTGTACGTGGATGGCGGGGCGTCGCTGTTGAAGTGATTGGCCGCCGGACCGACCGTGGCATGGGTTCAAGGGACTTTGTATCTTGCGCCGTTCAACCGGCGCGTCGGCCATCAACTTTGCGTCCCCGTTCCATTCATGTGCATGGGCGAGACACCCATGCCACGCTCGGGCAGGCACCTTTCCACCCTCGAACGCAACAGTTTCGCGGAAGCGGTGTATAAAGGGATAGCTGCGAAGACATCTTCCAAAGGACCACGCATGTTTCCGTCCAGACCGCATCGCCATCCGAGTATCGTCCGGGCCTGTCAAAGCCTGGCGCTGTTGGGCATTACCACCGCTGCGCTGGCGGCGGAGCCGGGGGCGGCGGGGGTGACGCGGCATCGCATCCTGAACGCGCTGGACACCGCATCGCTGCCGAACGTGGGCGCGTGGATGGTGGACGGCGTGAAGGTGGAACTGGCGCAGGACGTCCAGCCGCGCCTGGGCGCAGCGGCGGTGGCGATCAAGGGCGTGGCGCAGGTGGCGGGGGGCAAGGTGGACGCGCCGCTGTTCAGTGGCGAGTTGAACGAGTGCCAGCAGCTGTCGCTTTGGGTGTCGCCGGTGGAAGGGGGCAACGTCGCGTCGGTCGGCTTTCAGGTGCAGGATGCGAATGGTGAATCGCTGATGCAGACGGTGCCGCTGGAGGGCGCCGATTGGCGGCAGGTGCAGATCGACCCGACCGCCGGTGACATGCGACAGGCGTACGAGCAGAAGGAACAAAACGGCAAGGTCGATTTGCCGCTGCGCAGCGTGCACGTTGTCTACTTCGCTGCCGCGCCGGGGCCGGTTGCGTTGCACGTGGATGGCCTGACCGCGCGCGTGGCCGCCGGTGCGGGTGATGCGGGGGTGAAGGTAAATGCGCTGGGCGCCGAAGTGATCGAGCCCGGCAAGCCCGTGGCCGTCCACTTCATCGCGGAGAATGGCGGCGCGGCCGCGGAATCGGTCGCGGTGCAGTACACGCTGCAGGCCAATCCTACGTACGCCAATCCGGTCATGCCCGACCCCGTGTTGGGCGTCGACCACGCTATCGGCGCGAAGTCGACGGTCTCCGTGGACGGTGAAGACAAAGGCGACGCCAAGCTGGGCGATGGCGATGAATCGACCGGCTTCGAGACGCCGTGGGGCGGGGGATACAAGGAGGTTGTCGCCACCATGGACCTCGGTCAACCGCGAGAGGTGTCGGCAGTGCGGTGGCAGCCGGGCGATGCGAACTGGATCTTCAAGGTCGACGTGTCGGCGTCGGTGGATGGACAGACGTTCGAGCCCGTCGCCGGCGCGCAAGGGGTGGACATGCACGGCAAGTGGGGCACGGTGCAGTCGATGCCGTGGCCGCAACCGACGAACGCGCGGTACCTGCGATTCCGGTTCCACAAGGATGGCGAGCCGTCCAACGTCTTCCGCCTGCCGCCGAGCATTATGGTGTACGACGGCGTAGCCAACGACGACGTCAGCCTGCCGACCGTGGGCGAGGTAATCGCCAAGGGCACGGCCAACGCCAGCGTTCCGCCGCGCGACTTTGCCGAACTGAAGGTGACGGGCACCGAACCCCTGGGGCCCGGCGCGTACCTGCTGGGCATGAATATCACGATCGGCGATCGCGCCGAGACGCGCTGGCAGCATTTGTACGTGTTGCCGAGCGACACGGTTGAGGCCGACCGCGCTCGGCGGTTCGGCATCAACGGCAGCTCGCCCGATGCATGGATGGCCGAAAACATGCGGCGATGCGGCTTCGGGTGGATGCGCTTCGAGAACGCCAAGTGGATGATGTACATGCCCACGCCCGACCGCGTCGCGTTCGACGGCAGCGTGCAGCCGTGGCAGGTGAACCACGACCAGATCTTCAAGACCTACAACGCCGTCGGGCTCAACGTGCTGCCCTACGTCTTCCAGGTGCCCCAATGGGCCGAGGGCGCGCCGGCCAACATCACGCGCAACCGCGAGAACTACCCGCCGAAGGACAACGCCGACTACGGCGAGGCGATCTTCCAGATCGTCGCGCGCTACGGCAACGCCAAGGTGCCGGCCGAGCAACTGAAGAGCGACGACAAGCAGAGCGGCCTGGGCCTGATCGACGCGGTGGAACTCTGGAACGAGCCAAACCTGAACGACCCCGGTTGGGGTCCGTTCGTCGGCACGATGCCGCAGTACTTCGAGGTGATGCGCGCCGGTGCCGCTGGCGCCCGGCGGGCCGACCCGTCGCTGCCGATCACCAGTGGTGGGCTGGCGGGAATCGACCTGGAGGTCGTCGGCCAACTGTCCGAGTATCGCTACGACGACGGCAAGACGCCGCTGGACTTGGTCGACGTGGTCAACGTCCACTTCTACAGCGGCCGCGAGGAACCGGAACTGGCCGGCTGGGATCCGAACGTCAGCCGCAACGGGCCCGCCACCACCGGCACGACGTATCCGGAGCAACTGGAAGACCTCGTCGCGTGGCGCGATCGGTTGAAGCCGGGCGCTGAGATCTGGATCACCGAGACGGGCAACGACGTCGGCGGGCCGATCGGGCGCAGCGAGTGGCACCAGGCGGGCAAGGTGCCGCGCGTCATGCTGCTGGCGCTGGCGGCGGGCGTCGAACGCGTCTTCATCTACCGCGAGGCGGGGTCGAACCCGACCATGCACGCCGGCGCGGGGCTGCTGCGCAACGACCACAGCATTCGCCCGGCGTGGCTAAGCGTCGCCACCATGATCCGCCAGATGCAGGGCATCGAAGGTCGCGGGCTGCGCTTGCCGTCGGAGGATCCGAACGTCTGGATGTTCCTGTGGGAACAGGGCGATAGAAAACTGATTACCGCCTGGACGCTTGGCGAAGCGGGGAAGGTGCCCGCGAACTTCGGTAAGGCAACCGTTACCGACGGTTTCGGCCGCTCTACCAAGGTCGATAGCACAGCGGATGTGGTCCTTGGCTATGTGCCGACGTACATCGACATTACCGAACCCAGCGAAGGCATGGCCCAGCTCGTGGACGATGCCCGCGCCAAAGCCGATGCCCGCGCGGCCGCCAAGCGGGAACTGTCGGACGTGCCCGTGCAGGCGTTCGACTTCGGCCCCGCCGCCCACGTCGGTTTGATGCGCGGCTTTGGCGCGCCGCGGCGCTTCGTCGCGGTGGGCAAGGACGCCGCCTGGAACGCCGAGGCGGGCTACGGGTTCGTCACTCCGCCGGCCGAAGAGCAGGACCAGCACTGGGTTGCCGACCCGCTTGACCGCGACGGCGTGAAGGTGTCGCCCGACGTCACCTTCCGCTTCACCGCGCCCGCCGGCCCACAGCGGTTGCGCGTGCGCACCGCATCAATGGGGGGCGACAAGAACCCCGTCGACGTGGCCGTGAAGGTCGGCGACAACGTGCAGACGCAGGCGACCGACCCCGCCAACGGCATCGCCGAACTCACCATCGAAAGCGACGGTCAGCCGATCGAGATCTCGATCAAAGACTGGGCCATGCTGCGCTGGCTCACCGCGATTCCGGAATCGGCGGTGCAGCGGCTGTGACGATCGCTCCGACGGCGGCGCGGTGCGGTTGCGTCCACTCGCTCCGCCCGTGCCGTAGGCAATCATCGACCCAGCGGCTAACGTACCGCCATGTGCACCGGGGCCGCCCGCCGATGGGGCGGGGCCTGCGGGGCGATGGGGGACTACAACCGTTCGAACGGGTCGATGGCCAATGGCGAAGCTACGTGGACTTTACATCCTAAGTACGGGCGCGTTCGAGATGATTTACGGCCCGCAGCAGCGCGCCGCGATCGCCGAGCATGTCGATGAAGTCGCGCCGCCGCAGACGGCCAAGTCGATCGCCGAGAATCCGTCGCTGCTAACCGACGTCGACGTCATCTTCAGCGGCTGGGGCGCGCCGCTGCTCAACACCGCGTTCCTCGATGCCGCGCCGCAATTGAAGGCCTTCTTCTACGGCGCCGGGGCGCTGGGCTCGGTCGTCACGCCGGCGGTGTGGCAGCGGGGCATCCTTGTCACCAGCGCCATCGCGGCCAACGCGGTGCCGGTGGCGGAGTTCACGCTGGCCACCACGTTGTACTCGTTGAAGCAGGGCTGGCGCATGAGCCGCCGGATGACCGCCGACAACGTCGGCAGGAACTGGAACGACCACCACCTGATCCCCGGTGCCTACGGCAGCACGGTCGGGCTGATCTCCATGGGCTTTATCGCCCGCCTGCTCGTCAAGCTGCTGGCCCCGTTCGATCTGAAGGTGATCGCCTACGACCCCTTCCTTACCGCCGCCCACGCCCGCGAGATGGGCATTGAACTGGTCTCGTTGGACGACGTCTTCCGCCGCAGCGATGTCGTCTCGCTGCACGCGCCGCTGCTGACCGAGACGCGCGGCATGATCGAGGGCCGCCACCTGAGCCTTATGAAGCCCGACGCCACGTTCATCAACACCGCCCGCGGCGCGATCGTGCGCGAGGCGGAGATGATCGACGTGCTGTCGCAGCGTCCCGACCTGACGGCCCTGCTCGACGTCACCTTCCCCGAGCCGCCGCGTGCCGATTCCCCGCTCTACCGCCTGCCGAACGTCGTGCTGACCCCGCACATCGCCGGCTCGGTCGGCCGCGAGTGCCAGCGCATGGGCCAGTACATGGTCGACGAACTTCACCGCTTCGTCGCCGGCCAACCGCTGAAGTGGTCCGTCACCGAAGCCGAGGCCGCCAACAGCTCGCACCGGCCGGTGAATGAATAGGGGTGGTGGAGACGCGGGGATAACGGAATGCCGTTCACTGGCCGCGGCCGCGCCGACGACCGCTCGAATCAGAGTAACCGCGACGCGGCGGCGGTCCAGTGCAGCGGCGGGTTATTCAGCGGCCGCATTGCCGCGGTAAGGCGACGCGAAATCCTCGACGTACAACCCGCGTTCTTCCGCCTCCCGTCGGGCCGCAGGACACGGACGCGGCACGCCGACGTACATGTAGTAGTCCCAGCCGACGTGCATGAATGCATCGTTCGCTTCGAGCCGGCACCAGAATTCTTCGCGCAGGAGGCTCCGAAGCACATCCGCTAGCTGCTCGATGGGCAACGCGTCGCCCTCGTTAATCGGGACGGCCTGCCCTTGTTTGTTCTCCAATGCTCGCACGGTGAGGTGCGGAACGGCACTTTCGCGCAGGAACGCGACCGCCGTGGCGACGTACGCATCTTCGACTCGCCCGTACGATTCGGGGGTCAACGTCACGCCATCGAACGATCGCCCTATGTCGCCAAACGAGATCCACTCATCGCGCGTATACGCCCCCGACGAGTCGCGGAATACCGGGTTGTACTTCGTGACCCGGTACTCGTTCACAGGGCCGCCTCCCGCTGAATAACTACTATTAACCGGACCCCGCCCTCCCGCAAATCACGATAACTTGCGCCGGGCGCACATTACCATCCTGCGATTGCCAACGCCGGAATGATCGTAACGCGCCTTGTGGCCAGCGGCGGGTGGCACAGGTTGTGTACTCGCAGAGCGGAAATAAGGGGTCGGCGGAAATAAGGGGTCGGGAGTCATTGTTTATCTGAATCTAAGACTCCCGACCCCTTATCTCTACCCCGACCCCTTATCTCTACCCCGTCGGTCGTGTAGTGCTCGAAGTAGCGGCGCTTGAACATCGGGCATGCCCCCGGCGGCAACTAAATACTATTCGCCTGCGCGTGCGCAAGATAACACGCCGACGTCGTTTCTTCGGGAGCCGACGGTAACGCGTATTCTCGCGGCGGGTTACAGGACTCGCAAGCCAAAATCGGCGGCGCGTAAACCGAACTAGCCGGGTGCGACGGTTTGGTACGCCAAGCCGTGCGCTTTGGATCGGCGGGGGAAGACACGGCACGGGGTACCGTACCGTGGCACCCGGATTAATTTGAAATTCTAAGCTTGAATTTTAAATTGAGCCGCGCAATTTCAAATTGAGGGTCATAATTCTAAATTGCGCGGCTCAATTTAAAATTGAAGGTCATAATTCTAAATTACGCGGCGCAATTTCAAATTGAAGGTCATAATTCTAAATTGCGCGGCGCAAATTAAAATTGAGAGTCATAATTCTAAATTGCGCGGCGCAAATTAAAACTACGGCTCGTAAATTCAAATTAAAAGCATTATTCGGACGTTCGCCGGTGAGCCGACATGGCGGGGCGGGCGGTGTCGTAGGGCAGGCGGGGCAGACGTAAATTGATTCTGGGGCGGGGGATAGCGCGTCGGGTGGACGGGCGTGTTCGGGGACTCGCGGGGTCGGCGGGTGGGGTGGGCGCGATCGGGCCCGCCGCGGTCTCGTTGCTAGAGCGTGTTATGCACTTTCCAGCTCAGAAACTGGCTTGGGTGCCACGGTTTGGTACTCCAAGCCGTGCCGGTACACGCAGACACGGCTTGGAGTACCAAACCGTGGCACCCCAGCGTCGTCACGCTTGCGTTACTGACCCCGAATGTGCCTAACACGCTCTACGCTGGAGGGGAGGGGGCGAATCGTTGGGACGCCCCGGGGACGCCGGGGACGCGCGTGCGGGGGGCCGGCGGTTGCGTTGAGGGGACGATCGGATGGGGGAACGGACAGGCAGGGATTCGAACCCTGGAGACGGTTACCCGCCTACGCGATTTCCAGTCGCGTTCCTTCGGCCACTCGGACACCTGTCCAGGTCCCGCGCGTTCGCGACGCGCGGGGCGGACGTTTTAACCGATCATCGGCCGTTACTCCACTGTCGCGGTTCACAAAGGGGCGGCGGCCGGCCGGCGGACGCGACGGCTGGGGGCCAAGGCGAGGTAGAGGTAGACGCAGGCCAGCAGCATGGTGGCGTAGCCCAGGCCGGGGTGGGACGAGACGAGGATCGAGCGGGTGGTCTGCAGGGTGCTGTCGAGCCATTCGGGGTAGATGCGGTAGGGGTCGGGGTGGCCGGGCAGCTGGCAGTGCAAAATCATGCCGACCGAGATCGCGGAGACCAGGGCCCAGAGCAGCGTGGCCCCCAGCGACACGCCGACGCCGACGACGGCGATGACCGCGCCCCAGAAGAGGTAGCGTTCGTGCATCTGCGGCATAAAGGCGAAGAGGATCACCCACGGCGCGGTGATGGCCATCAGGAAACGCGGGTCGTTCCGGCGGGCGTGGCGGGCGGCGCCCCAGGCGCACAACGGCATCGCAATGAGGAACGGGATCGTCATCAGCAGCTTGATCGTGACGATCAACTGGCCATCGCGAATGTTGCTGGCGAGCAGGCCGATGTGCAGCGGCTGGGGCAGGGCGAAGCGGAAGACCTCGTCCTGCAGTTGCCAGCGGTAGGTGTCGTGCAGGATGGCAGAGAGGTTGTTGACCGACGGGCCCATGTACATGGCCTGGTACTGGTGCGTGCCCTGTTGAAAGCCGACGTGCCACCAGGACCACGTGCCGCCGAACGACAAACCGCAGAGGACGACTGCGCCGCAGACAATCGCCAGCACGGCGATCGGCAGCGACCGGCGATTGCCGAGCCAGAGGACGGCGATGAGCAGGGCGGCCAGCGCGAGCGCGATCAGGACGGGGCCGACGGGCCGGGCCGCTTCGGGCGCGGGGGCGTAGTAGATTGGCAAGACGATCGCCGGCAGCGCCAGCACCGAGGCGATCGCCATGGCAGGCTTGCTGTCGGTCAGGCGGCAGGCCATCACGACCAAACCGACGACGGTGATTAGGCCGACATACTGCACGGCGTTGGCGGTCTGAAGCAACCAGGGCGAGGCGACGGCGAGGAATGCACAGGCAAAGCCGACCAACAGCCGACCCGCGGCGCCAGGGCGCGCGTCGAACAGTGGCCAGAGCAACAGCAGGGGCGCGCCGAACAGCAGCTGACCCTTCAACATCACGCCCACGCCCAATGGAAGGCCGGCGAGGAACCATCGGTTAATCGACGCCAACCACACGGCCAGCACGTAGAACGGCACGATCCACAGGTCCCACTGGGGCCAGATGTGCGATTCGACCAGGATGTTCGGTTCAAACCAGACGAGCAGGGCGCCGATCCACCCGAGCGCCCAAGCCTTCAGGGTGAGACCCGTACTGGCATGGTCGCTTAAGCGACCATGCGGGGTGATGTCGGATTCATCCAACGTGCCGCGCCATCGGGAGAAGGCCCGTCGTGCCCGCGCGAAGGGGGACAAGGCGCCGGGTCCCGGGGATGCGCCACGAATCACCCAATGACGGATCAATAAAAACATCCCCACGCACGTGAGCGCAGCCATGAAGATGTTCACGTTCAACATGAACGCGGTGAACGGGTAACCCTCGCGCCATTCGGTGGCAGTGGCATCTTCGGCGCGATTGTTGCGGGCCCAGAAGGTGGGGATCAACAGGCGCAGCGGCACGTAATCCAGCCCGTACCGCTGGCGCTCGCGGCCGTTCGCGTAGGCGTCGTCGATGCGCTTCACCCACCCGCGATACAGGTACGACAGCGACGGCGTCTCCTGCGGGTTCCCCTCGTTGGCGGCCAGCTGTCGGGCGACATCGTTGACGGCGGTGCCCTGGTTGAAGGCGTTGTTGATGTCGCCGGTATGACGCATCATCGGGAACTGGTCGTACAGCGAGTTCCGAAGCACGTACCCGTAATGCGCCAGCACGCTCGAGACGCACAACATGCCGATCAGTAATGCGCCGAACAGGATGGTGCGCTTCAACCGGTTTTGATGGCGTGGCAGCTCGGGCGGTTGCGATTCGAATGGACGTTGGCCTGCATCCGCCGACGAATCGGTCGACCGCGGCGGTTCGAGGAACTCGGGCAACACGTCCCCAGTGACCGGCACGCGCGGGCGCGGCCGGCGAGGGGGCTCGGCGGGCGTGAGGTCGATGATGTTGGTGTCGTCGGTTCGCAAGGGGCGGCAATATGTTGTCGATCTGCGGTTCGGTAGGCGTAATGCTTTAACATCTGGCGTCGGTTACGTACACTTCTACCCTCCCGTGCGTAGAACGTTTTCCATTCTTCTTGTCGCTGCCGTCGTGTCGGGCTGTTCGCCCGAGGCGTACCGTCGTCGGGCGGATCTGCAGGTCGACAAGATCCTGGCCGACCGCAAGGAGACCACGCTCGACTACCAGCCACAGACCGAGGTGGGCCCGGAGGAAACCCCCGCGCCCCCGTCGCGGGCGGCGTACGACCGGGTGCCTTATACCGTGATTGCGCCGCCGGTGCCGTCACCGGTTGAACCGTCGCGCGTGCAGATGAAGCACGAGGCGTTGGGGCCGGTTCAGTTGTTCCCCACCGGTGTGGGCGTGCCCGACAGCGACGAGGAGGCCGACGCCGTCGGTCCTGAAGCCGCCCGACAACAGGCGGCCAACGCGTTCCGCCTCGGCCCACCAGTGCCCGGTGAGCGAGCCCAGCGGCTGGATTTGTTCGGCGCCCTCTCCTTCGCCACCATCAACAGCCGGCAGTACCGCACGCGGATGGAGGAACTGTACCTGGCAGCGTTGGACGTCACGCTGCAACGGCACCTGCTGTCGCCGCGGCCGTTCGTGCAGCAAAGCTTCGGCATCTCGGGTGGACAAGCCGACGTGGACTACGCCGCCGCGTTAACCGCGACGACGGCGGCGGGGGTGCGGCAACGCCTGCCGTACGGCGGTGAGGTGGTCGCGCAAACGTTGGTGACGTTCGTTAACGCGCTGACCGATTCGGCCGACAGTGGTGAGTCGGCCGCGATCGTGCTGTCGGGATCGGTGCCGTTGTTGCGCGGGGCGGGGTTGATCAACCTGGAAGCATTGATCGCCTCGGAGCGCGGCGTGGTCTATTCCGTGCGCAGCTTCGAGGAATATCGCCGCTCGTTCGCGGTCGATATCGCCAGCGCTTACTTCCGACTGCTCACGCGTCAAAATCTGGTGAACAACCGCCGCACGCAGGTGCGCAACTACGAGGTGCTGGTCGAGCGTACGCGTGCCCTCTACGCCGCCGGCCGCATTCGTTTTCTGGAAGTTCAGCGTACGAGCGCCGCGTACCTGCAGGCGCAATCGCGCCTGATCACGGCTCAGCTTACGCTGCAGAACGCAGTCGACGACTTTAAGGTCTTGCTGGGAATGGACGTTGCGACCGACTTGGAGATCGTGCCGGTCGAACTGCAGGCAAACGTGCCCGACCTGTCCGGCGACGCGTTGGCGGTCGCCAATCGGTTGCGACTGGATTTGCAGACCGCCCGCGACCAGATCGAGGACGCCCGCCGGGGCATCGAAAACGCCGAGAACGGCCTGCTGCCCGACCTGAACCTCACCGGCCAGGCCAGCGTCGGCAACCGCGTCAACACGCCCGGACGGCAGATCGACGCAAGGTCGTCGCAGTATTCCGCTGGCGTGGCCTTCGATCTGCCGGTCGACCGATTGGCCGAGCGCAATATCTATCGTCGCAGCTTGATCGCGTTCGAGCGGTCGCGGCGGAACTACGAGGTGCTGCGCGACAACATCGAGGCCGACGTTCGCGCCTCGGTACGGCAGATCCGATCGGCCCAGGCGACGCTCGATTTGCAGTCGAACGCCATCGCGCTGGCCCGCCGACGACTGGAGTACGCCAGCGAACTGCTGCGGCAGGGTCAGATCGACGCCCGCGACCTGGTGGAAGCCCAGACCGCGCTGCTGGAAGCCCAGGACTCTTACGATTCCGCCCGAGCCGACGTGCAGATCGCGCTGCTGCAGTTCATGCGCGACACCGGCACCCTCCGCGTCGATCCCGCCGCCGGCGCCATCGGGCGGGCGTTGGATCGCGAGAATATTCCAAACGAAGTCGATCTTGAACGCGTAGAATAAACGTCTCGATCGCACGTTGTACTTAGATCGCCCATTCGGACATCAATTTGTCCCCAGCGGAGCTCGCTCCGAGGATACGCATTTAACTCATGAGCCAGATTGCAGTTCCAAGTATCGGCATGGGATCAAAGAAGGCCCTGAAGGGCACTCCGTACGTCGTTGCCGCCGTGGTGGCGGGCCTGGCGCTCGGGGGATACTGGGTGACCACCCGCAATGCGACCACTGCGCCCGGCGCCGGTGGTTCCCCGACGTACGCGGTCGTGCCGATGGACATGGAGATCAAGATCGCCAAGGACGGGGAACTGCAGGCGGTGAAGAACATCGAGATCTCGTGCAACGTCGAAGGGCAGACCGCCGTGCAAACGCTGGTGAAAGAAGGGGTTAGCGTCAAGAAGGGCGATATCCTCGCCACGCTGGACGCCTCGGCGATCAATCAGAAGATCGAGGACACCACGCTGGAACTTCAGCGGGCCGAGGCTGACCTGACGACGGCGCAGGAGATGATCGAGATCCAAAAACTCGCCAACTCCGCCAACCTGGAAGCCGCCGAGGTGGCGCTGGTTCTGGCTGAGCTTGATTATCAATCGTACACCGAGGGCTCGTATCCCGCGGCCGTAAAGTCGGGCGAGACGACGATCGAAATGGGCGAGATCACGCTGAAGAACACGATGGAGGACCTGGAGCGCACGCGCGACCTGGCCACCAAGGGTTTCGTGACGGCCGCCGACGTGAAAAAGTCGGAACTGGCCGTCACCACCGCTAAGCAGGCGCTCGACAAGGCCAAGACCGATCACGAGGTGCTGACGAAGTACACGCACGAGTCGGAACTGGCCGCCAAGCGCAACGCCAAGGCCCAGGCCGAGCAACGGCTGGCACGCACGAAGCGGGAGAACTCCAGCAACCTGTCGCAGAAGACCGCCGACACGCAGGCCAAGGGGGCGGCGCTGTCGACGCTGAAGCGCCGCATGGCGCGCCTGCAGGAACAGCTGGCCGCCTGCACGATCAAGGCGCCGGCCGACGGCATCGTGGTCTACGCGACCAGCAACGACCGCAACGCCCAGAGCCCGCTGCAGGAAGGCGCCACCGTCCGCGAGCGCCAAGCGCTGTTCCGCCTGCCCGACACGTCGGAGATGAAGGCCGTCATTCGCATTCAGGAATCGCAGGTGTCGAAGCTGCAGATCGGCCAGCGGGGCATGGTGCGTATCGTCAGTCAGGCTGAACCGATCGGGGCGACGCTGACGCGCATCAGCGTGCTGGCGGATAGCAGCAACCGGTTCTGGAACCCGGACTTGAAGGAATATCCCGTCGAACTGACGCTGGACCGCACACCCACGGAGGTGAAGCCGGGCATGGGCCTGAGCGCCGAGATCTTCATCGAGCGCCTTGAGGACGTGACGGCCATCCCCGTCGGCGCGGTGTACGCGGCAGGGGACGAGCACTACGTCTTCGTGAAAAGCGGCGAGGTAAACGTCACCCCGGTGAAGGTAAAGCTCGGCGAGGCCAACGAGACGCACGTCGCGGTCGAAGGCGCGCTGCCGAGCCAGGCCCAGGTGATTTTGCTACAGGCCGGTCAGGGTCGCGACCTGCTGGAGGCGGCCGGCATCCGTGTGGCCGTCGCGCCCACCTCGCAACAGGGCGAGGGACGCCGGCGCAAGGGGAAGGAAGCCCAACCTGATGCCGCGCCCACAGCGCCCGCAGCGCCCGCAGCGCCCGCAGCGCCTGTGGCCGCGCCAGCGCCAACCGCCCAAGCAAGTTAAGTCCAAGCCCCAGTTGAAGATCGGGTGCCACAGGTCGGCGTACTCGCAGACCTGTGTCTCCCCCCTCGCTCGAAGCCAGCCGTCTCAGCGTATCGCGACCGGTGGCACACCCACACGACCCACGCATGGCGTACAGCACCTGAACCGTGTCCATATAACCGCGCGCACTTACCGGTATCCTCGCGTATTTAGTCCTAATCCCGTTGATTCCACTCTATTAATTTGCCGATCGTTGCGGCTTTCGGCATGATGCGTCGCGGGAGGACGACAGCGGATGAAGTGGGTGTTTCGAGTGGTCGCACTGGTTGTCGTCATCGCGCTCTGCGCGAGCATCTTCCTGTTTCGCCAGGTAAGCCAGGAGGGGTCGGGCACGGTCGAAAAGTGGATCGGCTCGCAGTTCTCCCAGATCGCCAACGCCTACCTGAAGCCGCGGCTGTCGTTTTCCCATCTTGATTACGAGTACCCCGGCACCGTGCGCCTGCGCGACCTGCGCCTGACCGCGCCCGACCCGGCCGACCCCGAACGCGACATCGACATCATCAGCGCCGCCTCGGCGACCGTGGTGCTGGCGGAGGTGCCGTCGATCGGCAAGCCGATCATCATCGAGCGCATTTCCGTCGACCGCCCCACGCTGCAAGCGGTGTCGACGTCGCCGGGCGCCAGTGAGTTCGTCGGCTTTGCGCAGCTGCTGAAGGAGCCCGACCCCGAGAGCTTCTTCGACAAGCACCGCGTGAGCGACGTCTTCCGCATGCGGCTGGTCGAACTGTCGCGCGCCACGCTCGTCTACGACCCGCGCCTGCCCGACACCGTGCCGATGCGACTGGAGGACGTCTCCACCCGCCTCGACATCGAGCCCACCGCCGACGGCTGGTACAAGCTGGCCACCCGCCTCGAACGCGCGCCGCTGTTCGACCTGCAGATCGCCGGCGACGTGAACCTCGATAACTTCCACATTCGCTCGCTCGACCTCGGCATCGCCGCGCAGCTGGCGCGCGAGAACGACCAATTCCTGCCGCCGCAGATTCAGCAGCTGCTGGCGAAGCACGAGGTGCGCGGCAAGCTCGACCTCAGCGTGAAGGGCGACGTCGCGATCGACGATCCCCTGGCCGCCAAACTGTCGGCCGAGGTGCGGCTGCGCGATGCGAGCGTGGGGCTAGAAGGGCTGCAGACGCCGATCGATGACATGACGATCAGCGCGACCGTCAACGAGGGCAAGCTCGGCGTGCCGGGCTTTCAACTGAAAGGGCTTGCGCTCACGGCACCCGACCCGGCCGACCCGGCGAAGCGCGTCGTCATCCTCGGGGCCGATTCGATCGCCTTCACGCTCAGCGAGATGAAGTCGCTGCTCGGGCCGCTCGTCTTCGAGAAGATCACGATCGACCGCCCGCTGGTGCAGGCCATCTCGCTGTCGCCCGGCGGGTTCGAGTTCGCCGGCTTCACGCAGATCATCGAGATGGTGACCGAAGAGGGCGCCACCAGTTTCGCGCCGGCCGTCTCGAAAGACGTGGCGGCGGTCGTGGGGAAGCTGAGCGACTTCCTGGAAATGCGGCTCGTGGAGGTGAACGACGCCCGCGTCGTCTACGACCCGCGCCTGCCCGACACGCAACCGATGCAGCTGGACGGCATCACCAGCCGGCTGAAGATCGAACCGAGCGCCGACGGGTCGTACAAGCTCGCGACCACGCTCGGCCGGCCGCACTTGTTCGACGTGCGCGTCGAGGGGCAATTGAACCTCGATACGTTCCACTTGGCTGGGCTGAACGTCGCCGTCGCCGCCACGCTGGCGCGCGAGAACGACCAGTTCCTGCCGCCGCAGATTCAGCAACTGCTGATCGAGCACGACGTGCGCGGCACGCTGGCCGTCTCGGTCACCGGCGACGTGCCGCTGACCGATCCACTGGCCGGCGAAGGATCGACCGAAGTGCACCTGGCCAACGCGAACGTCGCGGTGGCCGACTATCAGATTCCCATCGATGATCTGCGGCTGATGGCGATTTACGCCGGTGGCACGCTCGAGGTGCCTGAACTGGTGGTCGAGGCGCTGCAGGGGGAGCTGAACCTGAACGCCACGATCCTGCTCGATGATTTCCTCACGACCACCTCGACGCTGCGCGTGACCGAGATGATTCTCGAAGATACGCTGCGAGCCGACGTCGACTCCGATGAAGCGCCCAAGTACAGCGGCCGGGCCAACGCCGAGGTGCAGGTCGAATCGCTACCGGTGCTAACCGTGCTGGAACGCGTAATCGCGGCATTGCCCCCGGCGACGCAACCCGCCACCAGTCCCACCACCGAGCCCGCAATTGATCTGACGACCGCCGCCGCCGCCGTGGACGACTTACCCGTCGGCGTAGTGGAGGTGGTTGCGGCGGTCGAGACCGACGGCGACGCCGCGCCGGTCACGCAACCCGCGACCGCCGATGAAGTGGAAGGCGACCAGGGCGCGATGGCCGACGGTGAATCGGATGTCGATGCCGACGAAACGCTGCCCGCCGAGTGGGGCCGTGGCTGGTTGACGTTGGAGGAGGGACGCCTCGTCGTGGTGCCGGTGGTCCAACGGTTCTCGTCGGCGGTGGCGAAGATGAACAAGGCCGACGCGACGAAGCCCAACGAGCGCGTGCGGCTCGAGTTCACCATGGGCCGCGACAAGCTGCGCCTGACGCAGATCCACTACGCCAGCAATGTCGCGGTCGCCCGTGGCAAGGGGACGGTCTCGCTCGAGCGCGACGTCCACCTCAGCCTTAACGGCGGCCCGATGGAGAAGCTGCAATCGATGATGGGCGGCTTCGGCGCCGCGATCGGCAAGGCCACCGACGCCATGAGCGGCTGGCGCGTCACTGGCAAACTGGAAGACCCGAAAGTCACCATGGAGCTCGGCGGCACCACCGTCGACGTCGCCGCCCGCAAAACCGGCAACGCCATCGGCACCGGCGCCAAAGCCACCACCCGCGGCGTGGGCAACGTCGGCAAGAAACTCGGTGGGTTTCTCAAGAAGATTGGGAAGAAAAAGCAGTAGCCGCCGCGCCGCGGTTTTCTCTTCTGTAGGACAGGCATTCCTGCCTGTCTCTCCCCCCGTCCGCCTCTTCCCCCGTATTCTTTCTTCCATCTTCTGTGGCACAGGCATTCTCGGGCATTCACCTACTTGACGCACTCCTGAGCACGCGCTAGTCTCTCCGGTCCCCTCTCCCGCGTACTCGCGGGGGAGGGGTAGGCACTGACTGACGGATCAAAGTGAGTGCCTATCTGCGTGGTTGTCATCCCGAAGGGAGCCTAAGGCGACCTGAGGGATCTCGAACGACGAGCGATTCACGGCCGTGGGAGATCCCTCAGGTCGCCAAGGCTCTCATCGGGATGACATGCTTTTCGCCAGCGCGCGATCCGTCAGAGAGTGCCCAGGGAGGGGGCCGTTTGGATGCGTGTACGCTACGCCCCCACCCTAACCCTCCCCCGGAGTACCGGGAGAGGGGACCGGAGAGACAAGCGCGTGCTCAGGAGTGCGTCAAGTAGGTGAATGCCCGAGAATGCCTGTGCCACAGAAGAGAGAATACGGGGGGAGAGACAGGCAGGAATGCCTGTCCTACAGAAGAGGGTGTGTCAGTTCCGGCAGGGTCGCTTTAGCGACCATGGTATGGCATCGTGATCTGTCGTCGTCCTGCTTCGAAGCCACGCGTCCAACTACGCGTCGCTCATCGGCAAACACGTGCAGAACAGATTGCGGTCGCCATACGGATTGTCCACCCGTGCCACGCTTGGCCAGAACTTGAAGTCGCGCAACCACGCCGCGGGATAGGCGGCCTGCTGGCGGGTGTACTGGTGCGGCCACTCGTCGGCGGTGACGGCGGCGGTCGTGTGGGGGGCGTGCTTCAGCACGTTGTCGGCGCGGTCGGCGCTGCCCGATTCGATCGCGGCGATCTCGGCGCGAATGGCGATCATCGCGTCGCAGAAACGGTCCAGCTCGTGCTTCGACTCGCTCTCGGTCGGCTCGATCATCAAGGTGCCGGCGACCGGAAAGCTCATCGTGGGGGCGTGGAAGCCGTAGTCCATCAGCCGCTTGGCGATGTCGTCAACCTTAATCCCGCTGCTGGCCTCGAAGCCACGACAATCGATGATGAACTCGTGGGCGCAGAAACCGTTCTTCCCGCGGAACAGCACGTCGTATTGGTCTTCGAGCCGCTTGGCCATGTAGTTGGCGTTTAGGATCGCAACCTGCGTGGCGCGCTTCAGGCCTTCGCTGCCCATGAGGGCGATGTAGACCCAGCTGATCGGCAGGATGCTGCTGCTGCCGTACGGCGCGGCGCTAACCGGGCCGATCGCTTCCCGGCCGGCGTTCTCCGGCTTCACCACCGGGTGACCGGGCAGGAACGGCGCCAAGTGCGCCGCCACGCCGATCGGGCCCATGCCGGGGCCACCGCCGCCGTGGGGGATGCAGAAGGTCTTGTGCAAATTCAGGTGGCAGACGTCGGCCCCGATGTCACCGGGGCGGCAGAGGCCGACCTGGGCGTTCATGTTGGCGCCGTCCATGTACACCTGCCCGCCATGGTCGTGGACGATCTGGCAGATCTCGGTCACGGCCTCCTCGAACACGCCGTGCGTGCTGGGGTAGGTGATCATGAGGGCGGCCAGCTTATCGGCGTGTTGGGCGGCCTTGGCCTTCAGGTCGGGCACGTCGACGTTGCCGTCGGCGTCGCACTTCACCGCCACCACGCTGAAGCCGGCGATCGCGGCGCTGGCGGGGTTGGTGCCGTGGGCGCTGGTGGGGATCAGGCAGATGTTGCGCCCCATGTCGCCGCGCGACTCGTGGTAGGCGCGGATCGTCATCAGGCCAGCGTATTCGCCTTGGCTGCCCGCGTTGGGTTGCAGCGACACCGCCGCGAATCCGGTGATTTCGCTCAGCCACTTTTCCAGCTGCGCAAACAGCTTCGCATAGCCGCGCGTCTGCTCGGCCGGCGCGAAGGGATGGATGCGGCCAAACTCCGGCCACGTCACCGGCAGCATTTCGCTGGTGGCGTTCAGCTTCATCGTGCAGCTGCCCAGCGGAATCATCGACTGGGCCAGCGACAGGTCGCGGCTCTGCAGCTTGAAGATGTAGCGCAGTAGCTCGGTCTCGCTGTGATAACGGTTGAAGATCGGATGCTGGAGGAACTCGGATTTGCGATTGCCAATTTGCGATTTGCGATTGGCGTGATCTTCGGCGGCCAGTTCTTCGAGGTTCAGCCGGGCGGTGCTGCCGCCGGCGAAGGACTCGATGATGACCTCGACCTCGTTGGTGCTGGTGGTCTCGTCGAGGCTGATGCCGACGGTGCCGTCGCCGTAGTCGCGCAGGTTGATGCCGCGCAGCTGGGCGGCCGCCAGGATGCTGCTGGCGGGAAGATCCGCGGGGCGCACGCGGATCGTGTCGAAGAAGTCGGCGTTGACGATCTCGTGCCCCATGCGTCGAATGCCGGCGGCGCAGGCGCGCGTGAGGTCGTTCACCCGGCGGGCGATCGCCTTCAAACCCTCGGGGCCGTGGTAGACGGCGTACATGCTCGCCATGACGGCCAACAGCACCTGGGCGGTGCAGATGTTGCTCGTGGCCTTCTCGCGGCGGATGTGCTGCTCGCGCGTCTGCAGCGTCAGCCGATAGGCGGGATTGCCGGCGACGTCCTTCGATACGCCGATGAGCCGGCCCGGCATCTTGCGGACGTAGTCGGGTTTGGTCGCCATGTACGCCGCGTGCGGGCCACCAAAGCCCAGCGGCACACCAAACCGCTGCGTGCTGCCGATCGCCACGTCGGCGCCCATTTCACCGGGCGGCGTGATGAGCGTGAGCGCCAGAATGTCGGCCGCCATCACCACCAGCGCGCCGGCGCCGTGGACCTTCGCGATCAGCTCGCGGTAGTCGACGATGTCGCCATTGGTTGTGGGATACTGCAGCAGCACGCCGAACAGGTTGCGCAGGGCCGACTGTTCGTCGCGATACGAGTCGGCGAGCACGGCCGTGCTCGCCACCACGACATCGATGCCCAGCGACCGCGCCCGCGTCTGCACGACGGCGATCGTCTGCGGGTGGCAGTCGTTGGCGACGAAGAAGACGTTGCGCGCAGCATCGGTCGCGCTCGCCTTGAACATGAACATGGCTTCCGCGGCGGCGGTGCCTTCATCCAGCAGGCTCGCGTTGGCCAGCGGCAGGCCGGTGAGCTCGGCGACCATCGTCTGGAAGTTGATTAACGCTTCCATCCGCCCCTGGCTGATCTCCGGCTGATAGGGCGTGTACTGCGTGTACCACCCCGGGTTCTCCAGAATGTTGCGTTGGATGACCGGCG
Source organism: Tepidisphaeraceae bacterium (assembly GCA_035998445.1). NCBI lineage: Bacteria > Pseudomonadati > Planctomycetota > Phycisphaerae > Tepidisphaerales > Tepidisphaeraceae > Tepidisphaeraceae bacterium. Next base: position 20,701 of record DASYHQ010000012.1, read on the forward strand.
GCGTGATGCAGTCGCTGTAGCCAGCGCCGATGCAACTGGTGAAGACCTTGTTCTCGCTGGCCATCTTCTTCAGGTCTTCGAGCAGTTCCGCCTCGCCGCGCTCGGGCCCCAGGTTCAGCGGCCGCTGCAGGCGAATGGCGGCGGGGACGGTCTTGGCCGTCAGTTCCTCCAGCGATGCCACGCCGAGCGTCTCCAGCATCGTCGCCACCTCGGCGTCGTCGGGCCCGATATGGCGGTGGACGAACGTATCGGTCGGCCCGAAATGCGGGACGGCGGCGTCGGTGGTGCGGTTCGGACGGGCGGGGGACAGGCGGGTTACATCACTGGTCGCGTGCATAGACGGATATTAAGGGGTCGCAAAGGGTTTGTCGCGTTCGACGAAAGTTGTGCCAGATGACAGTTCCATGCGTGCCACCAGCGGCTTGTCCGCTAGTGGTTTGCTCTGGATTTCGCTCGTTTCAAAAATGCAGACACGGGCGGGCGAGCCGTCGGCGTCACCCTAACTGGGGGCCGTGCTACTCGGGATTGGCCTGCCGCCACTGTATCGGCGACAGGCCGGTGCGATCCTTGAACTGGCGAGAGAAGAAGAACACATCGCCATACCCCAGCAGCTCGGCGACGCGGGTGACGGTCAGCTGGTTCTGCGACAGCAGGTCGCGCGCACGGCTGATGCGGGCGTCGATCAGGTAATCCTTCGGGGCCTTCCCGAAATGTCGGCGGAACAGGCGCGCGAAATGTTCGGGGGTGATTCCCACTTGCCTTGCGAGCTGCGCGACCGATTCCACCTCGCCCGGCCGTTCGCGAATGAACCGCTCGGCGGCGATTAGCGCGGGGGCGTCGGGCGAGGGGTCGGTGTGCTCGGCGCGCAGGCCGATCAGCATCGCCGTCAGGTACGCCTCCGCCTCGCCGCGACCGCCGGGCAAATCGTCCAGGCGGCTGATGCGGTCACAGGTGAGCGCGAACAGATCGGTCGATCGGATCTGCTTCGTCAACGGTGGCAGCACGCCTTCGGGCGGTTGCCAGTTGCGCCCGCGGGCATCACGAAAGTGAAAATGAATGTAGGTGACGCGCAACTGCCGCTTCGGGTCGTGCGTGGCGTGGGCGTCGGTGTACGGTCGAAAGCAGAACACCCGGCCGGCGGACAGGTCGTAGGTGGTCTTTCCCAACTGCATTTGACCGACACCGCTGTGGACGGTCCATAGGTTGAAGTGCGTAAACCGTTCCGGCCGCGTCTGCCATGACCAGCCGGGCTCGCACGTTACCGTGGCGGCGTTGATAATGCGGATCTGGGAGAAAAGCGAAGACATGTGGTCGGCTGTACATCACAAAAGTACAAGCCTCGCCTGCGAATATCCATGGGCGAATTGGCGAACGTGAGCGATGGTTGTGGCATCATGAACACAGCAACCCTTCCCACGTCCAACATTGCCGCCACCGACCGTGCCCGGCGGCTCTACAGCTACACGAACGTTCACCAGCCCATCCCGCACCCGGACGCCATCGACGCCGCCGCGATTCGGCGGTTCCATGAGGACGGCTTTATCGCCGTCGAAAACGTGCTGACGCAGGACGAGGTCGCCGAGTATCTGAAGGTGATCCACGAGACGATCCTGGCGGATGATGGCTCGCTGGACGTGGTGCATTACGAGCCGGGCGTGGATGGGTCCAAGCTGTCGCCGGCCGAGCGTGTGCTGGCGGTGCGTAAGCTGTTTAAGTTCGTCGACAAGGTGCCGGGCCTGGCGAGGGCCGCGGCGCACCCGGTGCTAATGGGGATCGGCCAGCGGTTGATGGAGGCCGAACTGATCCTGCTGCAGGACATGGCGCTGCTGAAGCCGCCCGGCGGTGGGGCTGAAAAACCGTGGCATCAGGACACGGCCTACTTCCGCATCAAGCCGCTCGACAGCGTGCTGGGCACGTGGATCGCGCTCGACGCCGCCACGCTCGACAACGGCTGCATGCACGCCATTCCCGGCACGCACAAGCTCGGCCCGCAGGCGCACTACCACGACCGCGACTGCCAACTGCCCGACGACCGCATCGACGTGAGCAAGGACGTCGCCATCCCGCTAAAGCCGGGCGGCGCGATGTTCTTCAGCGGCCTGCTATGGCACGGCACGCCGCCGAACCACTCGCAGAGCCGCCGGCAGGCGATGCAGTACCACTACTGCACGCGCGCGGCGGCGGAGATGAGCCGCGATGAAGTGTTCGCGATGTTCCGCGACCGCGGCGGTTATGCGGGCTGCCAGGGGTGGGCGCTGAAGACGCCCTCGCGGCCGATGAGCGAGCGGGCGGTGTAGTACGAAACGGGTTTCCTTCATGCGCGTTGCGGTCTGCGTACCACGGGCGGTCCGCCCGTTTTTTTCAGACCGAAGACACGGGCGAGCCGCCCGTGGTACGCGCGGACATTCAACCCGATCCATGTAAGGCTGCGCCGTAGCATGGGCGTCCCGCCCATGCTCGCGATGAGGCCGGAAGATTTTATTGTTGGTTAGCGGCTTGATCGGCGCTGCGGGCACTAATCGTATCTGCTGTTCCAATCCACATGCATGGGCGAGACGCCCATGCCACGGTTAAGACCCGCTACTGACTGACCGGCCGGGTCGCGGCGCGCGTGCGGTAGAGCGGCACGGCACGCGAGCGGTCGCCGCGTGTGCCGTTGCGCGGGGGTAGATCTTTGGGGGAAACGTTGACGACGTCGTCGCCCTGCGCATCACGAATGTAGACGTCGTAGTCGTTGTCGCGAAAGTTCTCGCTGACGAACGTGAACGAGCCGACGGCGTCCTGCACGTCGTACGGCACGGCGCCGGCGGGCACCGCGGGCAGTTGGGTGGCGCTGATGTAGTTGTACCCGCCGAGCAGTTCGGTGGCGCCGCCAGCGGTGGTGGTGATGAACGGGGCGGGGCCTTCGGTCTTGAAACCCAGGATCCAGAGTCGCCCGCCGGCGTTGGTCACCTGGCTGGTGGTGCCGTCGCCGTCATAGTTCTCGGGGTTCAGCTGGCGGGCCCAGACATTTTGCTTCGTGAACTCCCAGCCAGGCAGGAAGCAGTCTTCGATGAAGACCTTCGCCCCCTGCGCCCGCGAGGTATTGCGATAGGTGCGCCGCAGGCCCTCGTTGCCGACCCAGCCCATGCTGTGCTTGATGACGACCGTCTTGGTGGTGTTGCTTTCGAACAGCACCTCGCCGGGGTATTGGGCATTGAAGAACATGCGTTCGAAGAACACCTCGGGGTGGTTCGTCTCGTCGATGCGAATCAATGGCCGTGGGTTCTGCTTATCGCTGAACGGCTCCTTCGCGGCGCCGAGGTTGATCTCAGCCCCCATGCCGAGCACCTGCCGCACGTTCCCGCGGATGACGAGGGTATCGGAGAGGTGGTAGATGCGGTCGTTGACGAAGTAGATCGTCGACTTGCCCGAATCGAACGCGCGTTGAATGGCGGCGGTGTCGTCGGGCTCGCCATCTTGCCGCGGGCCGACGGCGATCCAGTCGGTCAGGACGGCGTTCCAGAAGGTCGGTGAGTCTTCTGGTTGGATGAGGAACGTTCGTGCCACCCGTGGGCCGGGCGCGCGCTGGTGCGGCTGGGTAGCTTCAAAAATTGCTCGGCTTTTCGACGCCTTCCCACGGCCGTCGGGGGTGGGGAGCAACTCGAGCGAAGGCGTCTCGATCGGTTCGCCGTCAAGCAGAACGGACGAATGGTTTGTGTCAGGCAGAGCGACGGTGCGGAGCAGCGTCGTGCCCGACGCGTCGATGGTCGCCTTGTCGGCGTCCCCTTCCCCACCAAGGCGAAGACTGGTCGCCGTGAGGGCCGAGATGGCCCCCGTCGCCACGATCGCCGGCACCGCATTCTCGCTCATCAACCCGCGGATGTGCAGCAGGTTGTCGTGCAGTCGAATGCCCGCGACGCGCTGCCCGCGCACCGTCACGTCTTCCAGCGTGAAGCCGTACTGGCCGTCCTTCACGTCGATGCCGGCGTCGAAGCCTTCGACGGTCACGTCCTTGATGTACCCCGGCCCGGGAATTCGGCGCTTCATCGCGATACCGCTTGAGCCCGTGCCGTCACCACTGCGGACGGTCACGTCACGAATTGTGCCTTGGTTGCTGTTGGCCCACTCGATGCCAATGGCGCCGGGGTTGCCGTGGCCGGTGTCGATCGTCAGGTCGAAGAAGTTATTGCGGAAAGCCTTGTTGCCCCCGCCGGCCGGGTCGTCACCGGGTTGCCAGTGGTTTCCGCTGGAGTAGACGGCCTGCGGGTTCGCTGCATCGGTGAAACCGGGAGTAGCGTCGGTCAGCTTCAGGATCGTCTTATCCCGATGTTGCCCCTGCAGCGTGAGGTGCGCCTCCCACAGGCCGTCCTTGGTCTTGGCGACCAGTGGCTGGCTGATGTCGTACACGCCCGCGGGGAAATAGAGCGTGCGGCCCGTGCCAACGTGGTCGCTTACCGCGCGCTGGAGGGCGTCGGTGTCGTCGCGGTCATCGTCGGGCGTGGCGCTGTAGGGCGGTAGGGTGACGTTGATCACCGCGTCGGCCGGGAACAGCTTGTCTTGCGCCACTACGGCCGCAGGCGCGAGCAGAACGGTCAGCGCGAGGGACTTCATGGGCTCGCCCCTGTCGGTAAAGCTGTAGGGGCGGGCCTCCGTGCCCGCCCGCGTTTATGCTCAGACGAAAGGGAGGGCAGGCACGGAGGCCTGCCCCTACGCTGCGATCAGTGGCCGATCTTCTTCAGGTAGTCATCGACGGCCAGCAGGCCGTCCAGCTCGGCGGCGTTCGTCGCCTTCAGCTTGATCAGCCAGCCCGCCTCATACGGGTCGCGGTTGACCAATCCGGGGTCGGCGTTCACGGCCTCGTTGATCTCGGTGACGGTCCCCGCGACGCCGGTGTACATGTCGCTGGTGGCCTTCACCGATTCCACCTCACCGAACCGGTCGCCCGCCTTGAACGTCTGGCCGACCTTCGGCAGCGCCACGTAGGTGATGTCCGTCAGCTCGTCGGCGGCGAATTGGGTGATGCCCAGCGTGACAACGTCGCCGGCGGGCTTGTGCCACTCGTGGGTCTGCAGGTACTTGCGGTCGGATGGGGTGTCAGACATAGGTTGCTCTTGTGGCACGGGTTTTCAACCCGTGAATTTTTGAAGTCATGCGAAGACACGGGTTGAAAACCCGTGCCACGTCAATCACGCTCGCTTGTAGAACGGCAGCTTCACCACCGTCGCTGCGTTCGTCGTGCCCTTCAGATCGACGGCCAGTTGCGTGCCCTCGGGGGTGTGGGCGGTGTCGACGTAGGCCATCGCGATGCTCTTCTGCACCGTGGGGCCGAAGGTGCCGCTGGTGACGATGCCGATGGTCTGCCCGTCGGCCGACAGCACCGGCGCATCTTGCCGAGCAATCCGGCGGCCTTCCAGTTCCAGGCCCACCAGCTTGCGCTTCGGGCCGTCGGTGGCGATCTGCCGTAGCGCCGCGGCGCCGATGAACTCCTTGTTCAGGTCCACCGCCCAGCTCAGGCTCGCGCTAATCGGGTCGATCGTCTCGTTCAGCTCGTGGCCGTACAGCGGCATGCCGGCTTCTAAGCGCAGCGTGTCGCGGGCGCCCAGGCCGGCGGGGCGCAGGGTGGCGCCTTCCTTGTCCTCCTTGCCGCCCAGCATCTTGATCGCCATCGGGGCCAGCTTGGCGGGGATGATCAGCTCGATGCCGTCCTCACCCGTATAGCCAGAGCGGAAGACGGTGTACTTGATCAGCATCATCAGCGTGCCGCTCTCGAACCCGTAGCGCTTCAGGTCCTTCACGGTCGGCAGGAACTCGCCCATGCGGTCGATGACCTTGGGCCCCTGAAGGGCGACCATCGCGGTGCTGTCGGTGTTGTCGACCATGTCGACGTCGAAGTCGCCGGCCTTGCGGACGGACTGGAAGTGCCGCACCAGCTTCTCGCGGTTGCTGGAGTTCACGACCATGATCCAGTTCTTCTTGTCCCTGCTGACGATCACGTCGTCCAGCACGCCGCCGGCCTCGTTGCAGACCAGGCTGTACCGGCTCTGGCCGACCGTCATGGCGGCGCAGTTGCGCGTCAGCACATGATCGAGGAAGCGGACGGCGTCCTTCCCGCTGAAGGCCAGGCGCCCCATGTGCGACACGTCGAAGATGCCGCCGCTCTTGCGCGTCTGCTCGTGCTCGTCGACGATCGAGCGGTAGAGGATCGGCATCTCCCAGCCGGCGAAATCGACCAGCTTGGCGTTCTTGCTCACGTGGAAATCGTAGAACGGGGTGCGCTTTAACATGAAGGGGCGACGGTATCGGGGGGTGGGGGAAGCGTCAAGGAAAGGGGAAGGGGAGTGGGCGGTGGTCGGTGGATAGTGGTCAGTGAGTGGGCGGAATGTGTATTAAGCGCTCTGGCCCCTCTCCCGGTGCGCCGGGGGAGGTTGGGTGGGGGTGATTTCGAGGGACGGGAAAAGCTTCAATGCCCAAACCCGAACGACCATTGAATGTCCGAGCACCAATGACCAAGAACAGTAAGTCATCGGTCATTGGTCATTGGTCATTGGTGAGCGGGTGCCACCCGCCTTACCAAAAGGTTGAACGCGGGGCAGGTCCCTTGGGGCGTTTGGCTAGAGCGTGTTAGGCACTTTCGGGGTCGGTAACGCAGGCGTGACGACGCTGGGTGCCACGGTTTGGTACGCCAAGCCGTGTCTGCGTGTACCGGCACGGCTTGGAGTACCAAACCGTGGCACCCAAACCAGTTTCTGAGGCGGAAAGTGCATAACACGCTCTAGGTGGTACGGACATTCATTCCTCCGCGGTGATGAAGGCTGCGAGGTAGACGAAGCCGGCGAAGTTGGCGGCCTTCTTCTCGTACCGCGTGGCCACGCGCCGGCAGCGGCGGATGCGGCAGAAGAATCGCTCGAT
>DASYHQ010000014.1 GCA_035998445.1 Tepidisphaeraceae bacterium
CGCCGTGGAGCCGATGTTGACGGTCTGGCCGCTGGTGACGGTGAGATCGCCGGTGGACCCGTCGCCGAACAGCGGGTGCCCGCCGCGCAGCAGGTCAGCATCCAACCCGCTACCGGCCCCATCGACGGTTAGCAGTTGGGCGAGGATGCCGCGGGCGTATTGTCGTGCTGCTTTAAGCATGCTCTATTCCTAACCCGTCCCGTCCCGACGCCCCTACTTGACGACCTTCGCCTTGGGGTCGATCGCCCCTACTTGTTGTTCCGGTAGACGATGTTGCTGTCGCGCAGGAACTTCGCGAAGTCGTTCGTGTACCAGTCCGGCCGGGCGACCTTCGTTGTGCTGTCGATGCCCGATGCCCACGTCCAGTTGCCGCCGTCGTTGTTCTCGAAAGTGATGTCGCGCAGGTAGACCGGCACGAACTTCTGCACGCGCGTGCCGTTCTCAGTCACCCAATAGCCGTAAGTGCGCGGCCGGCCACCGGACTGGATCATGTTGCGGATCTCCGCGTACGCGCCGGCGTTCTGCCGGTTGCCGCGGATCGTCACCCCCGAGCTTTCCTCAATGCTGACGGTCGGGGCCTTCGTGAAGCCCTCGAAGGTGTTGCCCTCGATGACCGAGCCGTCGCCGGGGTTCAGTTCGACGCAGACGCCCATCGCGTCAAACGAATGCTTGGCCGGCTTGATGTTGCGGAACGTGTTGCCGGTGACGTTGAACTTGCGGTTGTTAATGTCGAACCAGATCGCCTGACCGCGACCGTTCTCGAACGTGCAGCCCGTGAAGACGGTCCCGCTCGTGCGGGTGATCTTCATGATGCCGATGCCCGACTGATCGCCCTCGGCCTTGATGTTCCAGCCGTCGAACGTGCAGCCGTCGAACACGGGGCCGACGACGGTCTTGTCACCATCGTCGCCGCTGCCCCCGCCCAGGAACGCCGAACCAGCCGTGTTGCGAATCGTGCAGTCGATGAACGTCGGGCGATTGACGTTGTCCCAGCTCACCGGCGTGCCGGCGTGCCAGTCCTCCAGCGTCACGTTGCGCAGGCTGGCGTTGTCGCCGGCCATGATGACCGTCGTCTTGAGCCGCGCGTGCTCGGCGCGGAAGTTGAAGATCCGCCCGCCGTAGATCGCCGCACCCGCGTTGACGCGGATCAGCCCGATCGCCTTCGCCCCTTTACCGTCGAACGTGCTGCCGGTCAGATCGAGCGTCACGCCATCGGGGACGGTGAAGCCCTTGGTGAGCGCGCCGGGCGCTACAGTGACCGTCTGGCCAGGCTTGGCGGCGTCTAACGCCTTTTGGATGTCACCGCCCACGGAGACGTTGTAGACCTTGGCGGCGGGGCCAGGTGTGGGCTTGGGCGCGGGCTTGGGTGCCGGGATTGGGCTGCCCTTCACCTCGACCCAGGCGTTGCCGTCGCGCTTCCACCAGCGGTTATAGGCGGTCTGGTAGAGCGTGTCGCCGATGTACGCCAGGGCGTCGACGTTGCCGGTGCCGTTGTCCACCACACCATCGCAGGCGATCTTTCGGTCGACGATCGTCCAGACCCGGCCGTCCTTATCGCGGATGGCGTCCGCCACGGGCACGACGGTGCCCACGCTGGCGGGCGGCGCTGCCTCAGACGGCGCGGGCACGCACGCGCAGAGGGACAGGACGATCGTCAGGGCCGATAGGAGGTTCAGTCGTCTCATTGGTTCAGTTGCTCCGCGGGAAGGGGCGGCGGCGATGCGACGTGCGGCGTCGGTGGCCGTTCGCGTTTGCGCTTCCGCCGGCTCTTCAGGTCCTTGATCTGCGTCTGCAGATCTTCGGCAATTACCTTCCAGCCGTTCCGCTCGTTGCGCAGGCGGTTGTTCTCGGCGACGAGGCGCCCGTTGCTCTGCGTTAGCGTGCCGTTCTCGGCCAGCAGGCGGTCCCGGTCGGCCTCGACGTGCTGGATCCGCACCTTCAACCCGCCGACCTCGCCCGCCAGCTCGAGCAGGCGGGCGTTCAGCTGGTCCATTGAGACCTGGTCGGACCGCCGCTTGAACTTCAGCCACCCGAAGAAATATGGCGAGACCACGCCGACGGCACCGCCAGCGCCAAGCGCTGCAATCAGCGCCATCCAGCCATTGGCTGGGGCAGGATCGGCCTGGGCGACGAGGGTCGGATTGAGGATCATCGGAGCTTACCGGCTGCCCGAAGGCGGTCTTTGATGCCTTGACGCTTTTCCCGCTGGGCCGCGTGGACGGACTCCACTTCCTCAGCGGTGGGCGGACGCTGTTCCCGACGCGCCTGTTCCAACAGTTCCATCGCCAGTGCCAACGCCGCCGCGAGTACCGCTTGTGTCATGGCTCGTGTCCTTGTCCGTTTGGTTCTTCAGCCGGATCAGCCGCTTGATGCCGTCGGTGACCGCGTCGATCGCCAGGTCGAACTTCTGCTCGGCCGCGTCGGTGACCGCCGCGTCGTCGAGCTGTTTCACCTTCACCAGGTAATCGGCCGCCGCCTGCGCCGCGTCCAAGCCCGCCTCGACGACGTCGCAGAACTGGTCGAACGTCGACAACTGGTCGGCGTCGATCGCGCCGGCGTCGTAGAGCGAGGTCACTACATCCATCGTCGCGATGTAGGTCTTGCGCAGCTGCATCACCTTACGCTGCGGCTGGACGGCGCAACCGGCGAGGATCACCGTCGCCAGCAACAGCGCGACGGCGGTACCGGCCGACGGCGGGCCACCCTGTTTCGACTTCGCCCACACCAGGAGCGCGGTCAGCGTCATGAAGGCGTGGCCCCCGGCCGTCGCGTACAGCTGCGCGTCCTCATCAGTGAACGAGGTGCCCATCGCGTAACAGACGATCGCGGCGACACCGACGACGATGGCGATAAAATGCTTCTTGAGGGCGTCCATGGGCAGGCTCTCCTAAATGCGGGTGTCGCCGTCGCCGTCGTCGTTGCAGAGCTCCATGAGCTCCATCGCGATCAACACGATCGCGGCAAGAGCGGCATCGGTAATGCGTCGGGCGAGGGCGAACATGGTGTAAGGTGCGTCGCCGGTGCTACCGACGACGTGGCCCGCGTGCGCGTCGCGGGGTTGGGTTGGGTCAGCGTTCCGCCGCTGCATCTAGGGCGGCGCCGTGGCGTACGTACCGCCGCCAAGCGTGAGCGCCGCAACGGGGGCACTTCGGGCGCCGCGCGAACGTTGCGATTGGGTCGGGAGGCTCGAAGCCACAGAAGTGGCAATCGACGACGTGCGTCGTGACGCCGCCAGACCGTCGGTCGGGCTCGTACGTCGGGTAGATTGCGACGGCCGCAAAACGATCGGTGGCAATCGACATCGTTAAAGATCTCGCCGCGGTTGCAGCATTTCACGAAGGAGGGCCCCGTCCTGCTGCCGACAGCCGATGTTCAGCGATTCGCTGTGGCCGAAGGCGTCCACGTGCAATTCGCCCGACGGCAGAGATGACGTTGTGCAGAACCCGGCGGACGCCACCGGTAGGTTAAAAGCGGCCGCGACCCGCGCGTGCCTCACGTGAGCCGGGAAGATCACCGGCACTTCGAGCCGGCCGTCCTCCAGCGTGACGTATTTCGCAGTTTCAAGCATGGTCAGTCCCCGTACGCGCGGTCGTAGTACGCCTCTGCCGCGTCCCGGCACCGCGTCCAGCCGGTCACCTGCACTCGCACCATTCCAGGTCGGGTCGCGATTAAGTAGCCCGCCCGTTGGAGGATCTCGACCAGCTGCACTACGCGATACTCACTCGCGTCCATGGCCATCGCGAGGCGGGCGACGGGTTGATCGGCGCGAGACAGGAGCGTTAGGAGTTGCAGGGCGCGGTCGGATACGGGGAGCGGAGGCGGGCGGTTCATCGGACGGTACAGCTAGTTACTGGCAATGAGCCTGCGGATGATCGACGCGTCACCGCCCGCTTCGGCGCACGCCAGCTCGATCGCTTTCATGCGGCGCTTGTACTCACCTCGCAGCTTGCAGGCCCACTCGCGGGTGACGTTCAGCGCCCGGCCGATCTCGGCGTCGTCTTTACCCTGCTCGCGCAGGTTGACGGCCAGCTTCATCATCCGGGTCGGCCAGAGGAAATCTTCGTTGGCGTCACATGGCTTGATCCTCGGTCCAGTCATAAATGCGGGTATGGTGCTCAATGACATGGCGGTTCAACCCTTAACGGCGGATGTGAACTAGGCAGTTCACATCCGCAGGCCCTGATTCGTCGTCGTCGCCCACAAGTGCAGCGATTTCCGTGCGATACGGAACTCCGCAGAAAACGTGCGCGTGTGAACTACCAGTTACCATCCAGCGGTTTCGCCCCCGCCTCGGCGATGCGGTTGATCACGTCGGCGCTGGGGCTGCCCGGATGCGGGTAGAAGCACGCCTCCTTGATGCCCTGCCCGTCGATCAGATCCTCTAACGCGACCGCGGTGGGCGGGGTCCACCGTCGGTGGGGCATGCCTGCCATCGGCTCGGCGTCGACCGCCGTCCCAGTCGCATGCTCGATGCCGCTCCGTACCCCGTACCGACCCAAGACGAGACGCTGGGCACCGCGGCGACGGGGTTTGCCGCCCTGCGGTTCCACCCATGCCGCCGGCACCTCGAATTGATCCTGTAGCGATTGGCGGCCGGGCCCCACGCGCACCTGTGGCCCCTCGACTTGAATCCGCTCGTTGTGGATCCCGTTGGGCACGGCGGCGGTCGCGCGCACGCGCACCAGGACGCCGCCGCCCGGGCGCCGGGCACGTGACGCGGGCGACACCCTCAACTTGGCGGTCGGCACCTTCCGGCCGGCGTCATCGTAAAACAGCGGTAGGTCCTGACCGGTGGTGCGCCAGACCTCTACCCATCCGCCGCCAGCCGCTAATTGCGTGATGCGACTTTCCTCCGACGCCAGGGCGTCGAGCCGTTGACGGCAGATCGTGATGCCCAGCGCGGCCTGTACCTCGCTGCGGTTGAGCCAGGCTTCCCGTACCGCTGGCGGACACCGGCGGATGACGGTGCGCCATTCTTCGCGGAGCGCTGCGCTGACCTGATGGGAAGGGTCGTCAGTCGCAGTACTGCCCACGCCATCCAGACGCGCAACAACAGCCGCGCCCGTTCGTGCGGTACTCATCACGTTATCCTCAATCGACTACAGAAAGGGGGGAGCCCGGTTGCTTGGGAGTATGACATAAGAACCGCACGCAACCAGTGATCCGTGTTGCTATACTTGCTTTATGGACCCAGGACGGCCCTTAGAAGGGACCACGCAGGCCCCGCCCGAGCCCCAAGAGCTGAAGCTGAAGTGGGCGAAGGTTAAGGTCGACGTGCCGCTGACCACGAAGATGGAGTTGCGCATGATCGCCAAGGAACTGGGGATCAGGAACGCGACCGAGGTCTATCGGATGGCTTTCGCTGACTTCATCCGCAACCACCGGGCGCGAGGCCGGTGAAGATGGCCCGCAATTACTAAAGTAAGCGGCCCGGCTCGGGGGCAACCGGCCGGGCCAGAGTCACACCACATTCCTCGGAGCGTGACACTGACATGGTGCGTACTGTGGCCATTTTTAGCAACCGCTGACTGGTTCGCTTTCCTAAACTACGGCGGCTACGCTTTGAATGCCGACGGTGATCCCGCAGCAAGGTTCCCCCCCCCCTCCTTCTGCACCCGTCGGTATTTTTATGCGCCGCGGCCGCTGCCTAACTCCTCATTTTTCGCCGTGAACAGTAGCTCGCGGCGAACCAAGTCGCTCGTTTCGAACGGCAGTCCGCCGATCTGCGGCCAGTACCGGCCGTCCTCGAGGTGGCTGGGCGAACCCGGTGGCATCACGGCGCTGATTGTTGCCCGCTTGGTACGGCGCGTGTTCAGATCGTGCGTGAGTTGGACGTCGTCAGAGAAGACCATGCTCGGCCCGGTGACCGGGTGGTCATGACGAAAGGACAGACTGTTCATCATCGGAAGCTCCATTTGAAAAAGAGTGAGCAGGGCTACACACGCCGCGCAGCGGGATCGACCAACCGCACGTTGCAGAGCCGGAAATACGTCTCCTCATCCGGCGCCGGCACGCGGGCCATCGACAATCCGTCCTGCTTCCGGCAACCCGGGCAGACGCCCGCGCGGTCGCGGCCGTTGATGAACTTCGGCGTATCGCTCGTCGGCCAGTCCTCGGGCGCGATGAAGATCAGCCCGCCCTCGCCGTCAAACCGGCCGGTCCAGCCGCACAGCGAACAACTCATCTTCGTCTTGTCCCAGACGTGCCCCTCGCGGTTCACGTAGCCGTTGTACTGGAGCTTCAGCACGAGCATCTTGCTGTACTCGCCCGGGCCGGTTCGGATCGCAAGCACGCTGCCGAAGTTGTCGGCGTCGGCCGCGAAGATATCATGGTTGAAGTCGCGGAAGTCGGCGCCGCGGTGAATCTCGCCCCATCGTGGGGCGACGCGGTCGACGCCATCCTTGCCGTGGCTGGTGTACAGGTGCTTGCTGACGCGGTCGGCCTTCACCATCGCGTCGAGCTGGTACCAGAGCAGGTTGACGCGCACGGTGGCGGCGAACAGTGAATCGCCGTCGGGCACGTCGCCGAACCGTGGGATCACGACGTGCTCGACGTCCTTGGCCCCGCCCGGTGAGCGGCGGCGCACGCTGCCGGCGATCTCCCACCGCTCGTAGCAGGCGGGCGGGAACAGTTCGCGGAAGGCCTCGCCGTCGGCCAAGGCCTGCTGCCACGGGCGGCGGCCGTCCGGCAGCTTGTCATCCTGAGGTACTCCGAAGGATCTCACGCGCTGGTGAGGGGGTTTCTGGTACGAGCGTGGGATCGATGGCGACACCGGCCGCTGCGGGCCGCGCTCGGGATCGCGGGCCAGCGTCACCTCGCCCGTCTCCTTGTCGATCTGCTCGACCATGCGGACGTCCGGGATGAAGTTCGCGTTCAAGGCCTTTAGCGCGCGATCGACGGCCTGCTCGTACCCTTCGCCAAGTCCGTTGTAGAGCGAGTTTCGGTGAGGCTTGGGCAGCCGATGATAGCACTGCCCGCAGAACGTCTGCCGCGGCATCTTGCGTTTCCCGCACGCCGGGCAGACAGATCCACGGAGGCTGGCGACCAGGTCGCGCGGGGTCGGTTGACTGATAGTCTGCATGTCTACTTCCTTTCCTGATACTGATGAAGCCACCACACCAGGTCGCCGCCGCCGAACTCGATCACCTGGTCTTCGCTCACGCTGGCCCAGTCCGACGTCTTTCGTGCCACGCCAAGTCCGGGGCGACCACCGATGTTGAGCGACCAGTGCCCACCGATGGGAACCTGGCTGAACGGCACGAGCGACATCGGCGGCAAGGCGATCCCGCCAACGCTCCCCAAGGCGGGCAGCGTCGGGACCGCCGTCGTGGGTTCTTGCCGTTCCATCACCGCACCTCCACGAGCCGCCCGCGCAGGCTCGGCCAGTCACAGACGATCACGCCGCCGCCGTCGCACATCCGGTCCGCCACGCGCGCATCCAATGCCGCGTAAACTTCGTCGGCGTCGGCGTGGTTGCTGATGATCACCGTCGCGCCGCCCGCGTCGTACCGCTTGTCCAGTAGGCGAAACAACTCCATCTCTTCGTTCTCGGTGTTGTTGCGGGCCTGCCACTCGTCGATCACCAGCAGCGCGAACCGCACGTGCTCACGCTCAAATCGGGCCGTCGCCTGCGTGTCGTCGCTCCGCCAGGTCCGCCGAAGCTGGTCGATGAAGTCTTTCGTCTTCACGTATTTCGCCGACCGGCCAGCGTCGCAGAAGGCGTTGATCAGCCCGCACGTCATGTGCGTCTTACCGTCGCCGATCTCCCCGCAGAGCACGTACAGCCCGGGATTGGCCAGTGCGTTGGCCAGTCGACGGGCCGCAGATGCGTACCGTTCCAGCGCATCGGCCGGGATGCGTGAGAAGTCTTCCACGCGGGCAGTTCGGAACTTGTCTGGCACGCTCTTTCGCCGGTGGCAGGCGCCGACGGCCTCCGCCCGCGCCAGCTCGTCGGCCCGGCGCTGCTGGGCGGCGACCGTTTCGGCGTCGACCGTGCGGAAACCCAAGAAGACCCGTTGCGCCGTCGCGGCAAGCGTGGCGGCGCCGGTTTCGCGACGATGCTCCGCGCTGTGCCGTGCTCGCTCCGCCGACCTCACGATCACGTCGTTCGCCTCAGCTTCGCTCATTCGCTCAACTGACGGCCTTCTCGAGGGGATCAGGGACAAGGGGGAGGGGCCGACGTGCCCCTCTGAACGCGGCGTTTGCCCCGCCGCTGGGGCCTGTGGGCTTAGGTTGTCCATGGCGTTTGCTCCTCAGTTCGTTGGCGGCCGGCGTCGCCAACGCCCGCACGCGGTACTTGTTGAAGTTCGACACCAGCAGCCCGATCGGGTGGCGCCGTTCGAAGACGAACGGATCGTCGTCGCTGATGTAGTCGTCGATCACCCGCTGGGCGGCCGACAGGTCGCCCACGACGGCCGACAGGATCCACTGGACGTGCTTGCCGTCCTTTGGCCCATTGAACGTGTACGACAGCCCGTAGCGGCCGCGCCACGCCTCGCAGAAGTGGCGGATCAGGGCATGGTGGTCCCCGCTCGGTTCCCGTCGCACGGTCGCCTTCTTCGCCGCTGCCCCACCGCCGGCGGCGGCAGCCGTCAAGTCCGCGCCAGCGGACTTACCCTTCTGCTCCTGTTCCCGCTCCTGCTCCTGCTCTTGGTTTGCCATAGCTATCTGCATAGCTATCGAGAAGTCGCGGCGGCAATGCTCGGGCATGTACCGGTCGTTCTTCCCAAACTCAGTTAGCAACGAGCTTTGCGGGAGGTCGTGCAGGTCTTCCAAGCATCCTTTGAGGTGCTTTGGGTTCTCGGGCGGGTTGTACTTCCACCAGGTCGGCAGGTAGAGCACCCGCCGCCTCGAGTCGTACTTCCACGCCAACCTATGGCAGACGTTTCCGAAAGCTTTGTCATAGCTATCGCTGTCGAGGCCCGTCTCTTCCGCGGCTTTTGCGGTCGAGAATCGGAACAGCCCGCAGCGGTTGCTCTGCGCCGTGATCGTGTAAAGGGCCACGAGCTTCTCGATCGACGAAAGCTCGGCGAACGCCTCGTCCGTCCAGATGCGGGGATCGATCTTTCTGTACTTCGCTGCCATGCCCGTCTCCTCTTTGCCCCGCGAGTTCACTCCTCAGCCGTTGCCGCGGCTGGTCCGTTCGCGCGCCTGCGCCTCGGTGTTCACCTCCGTCAGCAGATCCATCGCCTGTTCCAGCCGATACACCGCTAACCCGATGCGACGTCGTTCGTCCTTGGTCGGGTCGAACGAATCGCGGTAGCGCTTTATGGCCCGCATGGAACGGCTCACGTTCCCCAGCGTTCGGCCAAATTGATCCTGCCTCATGTGATTGCCCTCTACCTGGACGCCATCGCGCCGCAGATCGCGTACAGCCGATCCTCGTTCACGTCAGGCGGCAGCGGTGCCGCCGTCACCGTGGCCGGTGGCGGCGCCGGCGGCGGCATCCCCGGTAGCCACCGCTCCAACTCGTAAATCGCCACGTCGCTCAGCGGGTAGTGCCCGCGGAACCGTTCGCCCGCCAAGTGTTCGCCGTACCTCGTCATCACGTTCCTTTCCGCCGGCACCTCGGCCGGCCTCGTCGTCGTCGTTCGCGCGACCGCCTGTCGCGCTGCCTATCGGCACACCTGCGCCAAACGGTTGAGCGGCGTGCCGTCGCTCAGCGGCTGGGGCCAGCCATCCGCGGTTTCGCCAAGTGCGTCTTCAGTTCATTCCACGCCAGGTTGAAAGCATCCGCCTTCTCCTGTGCGCCGTTGCGGGCTGATTCGACGTGCGCCACCACGACGCGCCGCGCAGCCCGCTCGATCGCAGTCAGCCGAGCGTGTTCCTGTGCTGTCAGTTGCACCATTACGCGACACTCCTTCTCTGCTTCGACCTCACCAACTCGAACCGGATCGCCCAAGCCCGCTGCACCGGCTTCCGCGCGTGCAGCTCGTGCCAGATGCGCAGGTAATCGGCCCGCTCGTCGAAACCCTCCCGATCGACAAACGCATCGTCGACCGTCAGGGGGTTGAGGATCTCGGTCAGCCCGATGCACCGGATACGCCCCACCGCCTTGTGGCACCGCTCCGGCTGCACCGCGTACTCACCCCCAATGCGCCAGCGAACGCGCCCAGCGGCCGTGACGACGCGTTGGGTCGCCAGCAGCACGCTGCCCTCGGTATCCCGGTCGCTCGTCAGGTAGTCGCCGGGGTACGCCAGGCGAAGCGTCTGCGTCTTGCGACGGCTCAGCACGAGCGGATAGGTCCTTTGGAAGATCATGCCACCCCCTTCGCCGCGGCGACCGCCGCCGGCCGATTGAGGATCAGGACCTCGTTGACCTTCTTGTTGCCCTGGTTGCGCCCGGCCAGCCGGTACCAACGCCACTCGCCACTGGCCAGCTCGGCATTCGCTGGGCCCTCGGGATAGATATCGCGGATCAGGGAGTGATCGCCGAAGCGGACGATGACGGCCGTGTGCTCGAACTTTGCGAGCTCGACGGCCGCGAGCCGCTGCATTTGATCCGTGAACTTGTGGACGTAGGTGCCGCCGGCGTCTGGCCAGGGCAGGTCAACGTAGAGGCAGCGTCGCTCGGGCTTCTTGCCGGCAGCACGCTTCTCGCCCTCTTTTCGGTCGGCGACGAGCGCCCGCGCGATGAACTCAAAAAAGTCCATCCGGACGAACTGCGTCCCCTGCAGGGCGCGGCCCCATGCGCGGAGCGTGCGCCAGGCCGACTGGTACCGGACGACCGAGTCGCCGCCGCTCGCGTTCCAACGTACAGGCAGGCCGCCGTCGAACTCGCCGTCGGTACCGCTGTTGGCGCTGCGCCCCATCCACGCCGTGACGAAGAAGTCGACGGCCCAGTCGAGGTCGGGGAACCAATCACCCCGCGCGGCATCGGCACCCGGCGAACCGAACAGCCCCTCTTCGCCCTTCGTGAAGAACCGCTCCATGTCGCGGCAATGACCCTGTGCATCGGCAAGCGTCTCTTCGGCAAAGGGAAGCTTGCGGACGCGCCGGCGTAGCTCGCGGTTCAGGGCCGGGTCCGCGACGACGTTTAAGTAGTTGATCAGGTGCCGGTGCACATCGGCCGCCATGACCGTTCGGGCATTGAAGTGCGGCAGCTCGCACGCGCCGCCCACGCAGGTGATGCCGAGCCAGTCGAGCTTGCCTACCAGCCGGCCGGGTACGTGCGCATTGGTGCGGTTCGACCCATACCAAGGGATAGCAGCCGTGACGTCCATCTCGGGGGCAACTGTGCTCATGCCGGCACCGCCTTTCGCAAACGAGCTCGTCGAATCAACGAGCAGAGAATGATCATTTCCACCGTGCGCGGCGGGTCGGCGTGGAACGTTGCCACCTTCACCACCGAAGTGATCCGACCGTCGCATTCGAGCAACCCCCAGTCATCAGGGACTTCTGTGGGTTCAAGTAGCCCGGGCGGCGTAAGAAAGAACCGATAGTTTCCGCACTGGTACCCTTCGAGCCGCCGATGCCACTTCTTTCGATCGCGCAGGAAGTCTCCTCGGCTGGTTTTGCACTCGATCAACGTGGAGTGTCGCCCGCAGCGCCACCCGATCGCGTCGGGAATGCACGGCGCGCTTGTGTAGAGTTCCGTCGCTACAATGGAACACCCAGCCACCTGCTTCAGATAGCGTGCAGCGTGCAGCACCAAGGCATCGTGCGTGACTGTGGCGGTAGTCTTCATGCCGGCACCGCTGCCCTTTCCCGCTCGACTAGGACCGTGCTGAGGTCCGCCAGCGACATTTGCCCGCCGTTGTCATCCGTCGGCCGAGTGCGGGCCCGCTCGACGTTCTTGATCGCGTTGGCGTGGTAGCTTTCCTTCAGCTCGAAGCCGACGGCGCTGCGGTTCAGTTCCACGCACACCGCCGCGGTGCTGCCGACGCCCATGAACGGGTCGAGCACCGTCACGTCGGGCTGCAGGTCGATCGGGTTGCTGTACAGCAGCACGCAACGGCGGATGACCTCGAGTTGCAGCGGACAGACGTGCTTTTCCTCGTCGGCCTCCTTCAGCTTGCGCTTCTGCGCTTGCGAGCGGGCGCCGTCGATGATGTCGAACTCGTCGATGTCGCCCCACACGCCCGACGCCCACTTGATCCAGTCGTCTGCGCTGAGCCAGCCGGTCTTGTTGCCGGCGTCGACGTCGCGTGCCCACTTTCGCAGGTACTCGGCGTACGCCATCGGGTCGCGCCGGCCCTCGGCCTGGTAGAAGGCCTCGCGGCGCGTCGGCTTGGCGTGGGGCTTGTAGACCAGCGGCCGCACGGGGACGGCCGCCTCGCCCGGCTTGTGGAACACGAGCACGTAATCGTTTGGCGCCATCGCCCAGTTGTTGCTGTCGCGGCTGTGGCCGGTCTTGAACTGCAGCGAGTGCAGCGACAGCCGCTGGGCCATCGCCTGCGGATCCTTCGGGATGATGAACTCCGCCGGCAGCGGCGCACCGAGCCGCCACCGCAGCACGGCTGTCAGCGTCTTCGGATCGTCGCCGTAGGCGCAGATCAGGTCCGTCAGCTCGTCGGCCGTCACGGCTTCGTCGACGGCCGGGTGGGCGACGTCGGCGTGGAACGTGAAGCCGCCGGCACGGAACAGGTCGATGATCGCCCCGCGGAAGTCGCGGCGGCCGGCGAAGCCGTGTTGGTTCTTGTAGGCCAGCAGCTGCTGGATGTGGATGCAGACGTTGCAGCCGGGTGCCGTCACCCGGAACAGCTCCCCGATCACGAACCGCATGTTGAGCGCGAACCGCCCGCCGCGGATGTCGATCGTCGAGCCGTTGTTACCGACGTCCTCGAGCTTGCCGCTGTAGGTGAAGAGTTCCTCGAAGGGGATGCTCGTGACGGTCAGGTGGACCGATTCGTCGGCGAGTTTGTCGCGCATGCCGGCGATGCAATCGAGGTTGTAGATGTCTACGTTCATTAAGTTCTACCTTCGTGATGGGGGTGTATCAGCGTCCCCGCTGGTTTCGTGTTGATTCAAAGCAGGCTTCGAGAGCGTCGAGCGGGGTTTCGCCCTTGAACTCTTCCCAGGTATTTCCGTCGTCGGGGGAGTACTTCACGAGCCAACCATCGACGACGTAGCTGATCTCCACGTCCTCGTGTAGCTGGATGTCGCGCATCATGGCCGCATTCAGTTGGTCTCGGTCCACCGTGCACCAACCCTTCCTCAAACAACGACGCCCATGAGATCGCCCAACGATGAGCCGGGAGTTGGGCGCCAGACGCCGCCCTCGAAATACCACGCTAAGACCATCTGCTGATCGCCGTTCGGGAACGCGCCGAGCCGCTTGTAGAAGTAGCTCCGCAGCAAGAGGAACCGCGCGCGTGCGACCTTCATTTCGTCCGACGTGAACCATTGCCAGGTCTGCGCCCGGGGATTCGTGACGTAGTAGCGCAGGCCGTCCTTGCGCGGCTTGATCGGCTCGGGAATCAGGCGATGGTTGAACAACATCGCTTCGACGTCCTTCGTGCCGACGTACTCAGCCACCACGGGTGAGTGGGCAACGGACAGGTCGACGCACTTCGCCGCGTCCTCCACCTTGCAACCGTCGATGATCTCCTCGCCGCGCTCCTCGATTACTCGCTTGTTCAATGCGTCAAAGAAGTTCATGCCGCACGCTCCTTCCCGCCAACGAGCTGCGCCCGGGCGTCAACGTAAAGTGACTCCATCTCTTCGATCGCCTCCTCGTGCTGGTTGTCCTTGCGCACGAGCGTGTCGAACATCTGTCCTTCCAGTTCGGCGATGACCGGGATGTGCACGCGCACGCGGAACAGCTGCCCGTGGCGGTAAGCCCGCCGCACGGCCTGGTAGAACGTCTCGTAGCTGAACGTGAAGCCGTAGAAGAACATCGACGTGCACTGCTGCAGGTTCTGCCCGTAGCCGATCATGCTGCCGCGGCTGATCAGCACGTCGAGTTCGCCCGCGCGGAACCGCCTGAGCAGGTCGGGCCGCAGCCGCTTTTCGGTCGCGCCGGTGATCGTCCCGATCGAGACGGCCCGGCCGGCCCGCGCGCGTCCGAACGCCTTCACCAACTCCTGCTGCAGGATCTCCGTCTCGGCGTCGAACACCGTCCACACCAGCACGCGGTGCCCAGCCAACGCCTCCTTGACGATCATCTCGGCGACCATGCGCGGCTTGTGCGAATCGATGAGCCGCACTGGCTTGCCGGCGACGATGCAGGTGTCGCCAGCAGGCACGACGAGCGGCTTCAATCGAGCCGCGACCTTACGTGGCCGTGCGGTGGTGCTGTCGGCGGCCGGGTCGGCCTCAGCCGGGATCAGGTCCGCCGGCACATCGCCGGTCGGCTCATCCTTGGCCGAGTCGCCCGCCTTCCGGGCGTCGCTGTCCTTCAGGTAGACGAAGCCCTTGGCCGCCTGGGACAGTTTGGTGGCGGCGATCGCGTTCAGCTCGCCGGCGAACATCGTCCCGACGTTGGCGGCGGCGACGTTGCGCGGGTCGGCGTTGTAATCCATGACCAGCTGCCGCTGCTCGGCCGTGATCGGGATCGCGTGATGGATGTATTCCGGCTCAGGCGGTGGCGACCAGTTCTTGCGCCAACCGAATTTCTTGGGGTCGCGCACGTAGATCGACCAACTGGCCATCCAGGCGAAGAACGCGGCCCGGGCGTGCGTCTTGATCGTCCAGCGGTGCGTCTTCGGGTCGCGCGTGAAGTACGTCCAGATGATCTGCTGCGCGGCGTCGGCGATGCTCTCGGCCCGCATCCGCTCGAGGAACGACGCCTGCGACGCGAACTCCATCAGCTCGTTGGGCGCCGGCGTGGCCGTCAGCGACAGCTTGTACGCGATGCCCTTGGCCGACTTGATCAGCGCCCACTTCTGCTTGCCGCCGCCCGTCTTCAGCCGGCTCGACTCGTCGAGCGCGATGCCCGCCAGGGACCGCAGCTCGCTGACGACCTGATCGGCCTCGGACGTATGGTTGAACTTCTCATAGTTGGCGACGGCGATCGCCGCACCGGTCGCGACGCCGTCGATGCAGCCGGTCGCGCACCACTCCTTGAGGTGCGCACGCGTGTCGATCCGGACGATCGGCAGGCCTTGCCCATAGAACTTGCCGGCCTCCTCGATCCACTGGCCGACGATCTCGTTGAGCGTGACGATCAGCACGCGGCCGCCGCCCGACAGGTGCGAGACCTGGCGGGCCCATTCCAGGCCGACCGCGGTCTTGCCCAGGCCGCAGTCGCTCCAGCAGGCGAACCGCTTGGCGTCCAGTCCCATCGTGACGATGGCGGGCTGATCGTCGAAGTCGGCCGTGAAGTGCGCCGGCCACGGCAGGCGGCCCAGGTTCAGGTCCGGCACCTCGACGCCGAGCATCGACGCGAACCTCGCGGGCGCGGTGATGCCGGTGGCGAGCCCGTCATCGTCCAGAACGATCTCGTATTCCGGCAGCCGCTTGACCGACTTGAACAGGTCGTAGGCGGGAGCGGCCGCGAAGTCGGAGAAGAGGACCTTCAGGCGGTCGCCCTCGAATTGAATAGGTGGTGCAGTGATCATAGTTGTTGCCTCGCTATCTGAAATCCCGCGACGAACCACCACCGGCCCAAGCTGATCGCGTCGCTCACGTCCATGCCGCTGTCGGAGACGGGGTCGTAACGCGCCCCGAACTCGGCGATCACCCAATGCTGCCGCGTCGACTTGTGCGTCCGCCGCGTCCACACGTTTTCGAGCACCGCGTGCGTCTCGATGCCGGTCGCCTCGCACGCG
The DNA here is from genome assembly GCA_035998445.1 of Tepidisphaeraceae bacterium. Lineage (NCBI taxonomy): Bacteria > Pseudomonadati > Planctomycetota > Phycisphaerae > Tepidisphaerales > Tepidisphaeraceae > Tepidisphaeraceae bacterium. The sequence continues at coordinate 15,711 of DASYHQ010000014.1, forward strand.
CCGAGGATCCAGCCGACGGCCTTCCCGTAGACGGCCAGGCCCGCGCCGTTGGCCCCCTTCTCACGCGTGCGCCGCGCAACCTTGCCGCTCGTGTCCTCGACGACGATCAGCCGCGGCTGTTTCTCGCCGATCAGGGCCAGCAGGTCCGCCGACATGGCACGGATGCGGTCATTTGCCGGATCGTCCGCGCGATTCGGCTTCAGCAGGCCCGCCTCCAGCAGCGTGCGGGCATCGCGCATGAGCGCGTATCCGGTCCGCGAGCTGGACGGGTCGAGTGCGAGGATGGGCCGTATGTCGTTCATCAGATTCCGTGATGCTGATCCAGCAGGGATTTCGCGCCCTGCAGCTTTGCCCACTGTTCAGGGTCGCCGCTACGATCCGGATGAGACTTAAACGCGACGTCGCGGTAGACCATTCGGTACGAGTCGGCAGAGGTGAGGACTTGGGACCATGGCGGGCCACCCTTGCCAAACGAATCCGCTAGCCAGCGTGCCGCCTCATCGACGGTCAGGATCGACTCGTGTGACGGGCCCGGGGGCGGCAGTGCCTTGAAGCCCAGGTACTGCTCGCTGTTCTGCGTGACGCTGTACCGGTCGATGCGACGCAGATCCTCGAGCGCGATCGTGATCGCCCGCAGGTTGCTCTCCCACTTCGTGAAGCGGTCGGCCGGGAACGACAGCGGCACGCGGATGCGCTGGCCCACCTTGTTCTTGACGCCCTTCACGAACGACAGGATCACGCCCGGGTGTTCGGCGATCGCGTCGGCGTACGGCAGGCCGTCGCGCCGGAAGTGCGGCATCGCCAGCTGCACGACGGCCGACTCGGCGTTCACCATCCGCAGCTCGCGGTTCAACTGCTGCAGCGTGTCGCTGAAGCTGCTCTTGAACGGCGCGGCGATCCGCTCGCTGCGCGACCGCAGCTGCCCCGGCCACGCCTTGATTGGTCCATATGCGATTTCCACCTGATTGCTCCTTCTCTGTCACCGTGCTAGGTACTGAGCGAACTTCTCACCGCGCAGCAGCGCTGCGGTGCTTTGGGACAGGCGATTCAGCCCGTCCGCTCCGTCTTTCCCGAACTCCTGTCGAATCGCGTCTAGTGTCCGTTCCAAATCAGCCTCCGCCGCCGCGCCAGCCTCGCCGTCCAACGCGGAGAACAGCGACATCAGTCCGACCTCTGCGAAGTTCACGAGGCAGACCAACTCCATCTGCGACACTTCGACCTTCGCACCGATGTTGGCCACAACCGTCTGCTGGCCCTCCATCGCCGCGGTCATGGCGAGCTGCATGCGTTTCTTGGGCGTCATGGCGTCGGGATCTCCTCGAGCGTGACATCGATCTTCAGCCTCGCCGTCGCGAGATAACTCGTGCGTTTGCCTGCGGCGTCCTCGACGCACAGGTGGTAGACGAGGAAGTCCGTGCCAGCGTCGTCGAACGTTGGCTGGCCACCGTCCGCTGCGACCATGCCAGGTACGACCAGTTCAGCTGCCTCCTCTGGCGTACGACAGCCGAGCACTTCCTCTAGCGCCCTTGCGCTCATGTCGACCGGACCTTCGCCGGCGTGCAGGATCGGCCTAACCTTGAATTCCTTCACTTGCCACCCTCCTTTGCCGCGCGGCTCATCTCGACCAGCTCGGCCGCGTCGATGTAGCGCCCGCTGTCCCGGTCGAACATGATGTCGCCGCTGCCGATGTTCGATCCCGGGCCGCTGCGTAGCCCGCCCGTGCCGACGCCGCCGCACGTGACGCAGTTGTCACCGTTGTCGCGCACGCCGTAGCCGCCGCAGTGCGGGCACTCTCTGAACTCGATGTTCATTGGCTCCCTCACCGCACGTCGAAGTAGTCGAGCAGTTCATCCCATGACGTGCAGAGCCGGTCGCACATCAGGTACATCAGATCTGGCTCGATCGGGTCGGGTTCTAGCACGACCGTCTTCTTGCCGGCACCGACCGCCCAGCCGAGCTCCAGGTGAGCGCTACGCCCGCATGGCAGCACCAACACGCAGACGTCGCAGGCCCGCAGCGCGTCCATGTCCGACTTAAAGCCGGCCTGCGCGATCGGATGCGCGAGCATCTGCCGATGCTGCTCAGGCGTGACGGGCCCGCCCATCTGCCAATCGGGATCAATCTGCTTCCACGAGAAGCCCGTGTTGCCGGGCGCCGGGCGCTTGAAGTCGTAGACCTCATGACCCGCAGCTCGCAACCCGGCCACTACTGCCGGCTGCATCAAATTTCGCCACGATGACGCGACATAAACTTTCATGACTTTCCTCCTTCAGTTGGACGTTCCGTTCGTTCATTGCCCCGCCACCGGCTGCTGCTTCAGCCAATCCCGACAGCTCCAGCCGGTGATGCGCCGGAACTTGCAGTTCATCCCGCCGGACATCGTCCCCAGCGCGTCGGCCGCCCTGCTGACGACGCGATGCTCCAGCAGCGCCGCCTTGGCGCGCTTTACCCATTCCTCGTCGCTGATCTTCTCGGCGGCCGGTGCGCGGTCCGCCGCGCTCGACGGCGTGTCGGGCATCGCCTGCAGCCGCATGGGGTTGATGGGCATCCCGTCACCGGCGCGGCGGAATGGGCGAGCTTCGTCTAGGCCGCGCGGCTGGCCCATCGGTGGCGGAACGGATGGCCCGACGATCGGCGGTTGCATGGAGGTCGCGGGCTTGGGAGCCGTTCGAACGGCCCGACGCACCGGCGCCTTGCGAGGAACGCGGGCCGCCGGCCGCTCCGGCTGGGGCGCGGCCGATGCCGGGCTGCTAAGGCGCTCGTCGAGCAGCGCGACGAAATCGGCGTTCTGGATGTAACGGACGTTGGAAAACGTCACAGCGAGCCTCCCTTCAGCAGGTCATCGGGCACATCGAAGAACCCCTGGGCGCCGCGGAAGGGAACCGGTTTCGGCAGCGCGACGATTTCCGTGAGGATCCAAGCGAATCGGCCGGGGGTGTAGTCGCCGAACGACAGCTCTGGCTCGGCCGGCGGAAGCGTCACGCTGCGCTGCGCGTCGCCACCGATGCGGTAGTACTGAGAACCCGCGTCGACCGGGAAGACGTCGGCGAGGTAGCAGGTCCCGACGACGACACCGACCGGCATCGAAAGGGTCATGCGCTCCGCGTTGATGTCGAGATGGCCCGATCGCTCCAGCGCTTCACGAATCGGCCCAGGTTCGACGCACAGGTCGCTCAGTTCTCGCGGCCACCTTTTTGCCGCGTGGATCGCTAGCCGTCCGCGGTAATGCGTCGACCAGCTGCGGGTCTCGATGCGCTTTGCGCCGACGGCGATCAGGGTCGCCCATGGTTGCCAGAGTGAAATAGCCTTCATGCCGCCCTCCTTTGGAGCTTCGGGTAGTCGCGCGACGGCGGCAGGTGCTTGCGCATCCGCCGGTCGATCGCGAACGCATACTTGTGGTTGCCCGGGTGGCGCTGAAGGCGGGTCAGCCGAGCGACCTCACCACCAACGCGGATCGGGCAACGGACGGCCCAATCGACGCCGCCGATGCCGATCAGCTTGCGGGCTACCGACTCCCATCCGCGGTGGTGGCTCTTCAACTTCGCGATTGCGCGATCGGACAGGACTGTGGCATCAGGGAGCAGCCGCAGGTTGCGGGCGGTGCCGCGGCCGAGGTAGATAGCGTTGCTGGCCTGGTAGATCGTCCCGACGTGCCCGCCGAAGACGGTCCGGCCGTCGGCGGTCGTGCGGGCCTGGTCGTCGCTGAACGACACGACACCGGCGATGCCCTGACGCTTCAGCAGCTCGAAACACCGCGCGAGGAACCACGTCTCGCCGTTGCCGGGCACGCGGTCGAGCAGGACGAACCGGCCCAGTTCCGTCGCCGCCAGCGCGTCGCACGGGAAGACGTTCGTCAGCGTGGCGTTGTTGCAGGGGACGCTGAAGACGGCGACGCCGACGAGCCGCCGGTCATCGACTGAATCAGTTCGTTCCTTGCCTCGGTTGTCAGCAGTTCGGACCAAGGGATTTTCCAGTCGGAGATCACCCGCAACGCGGCGGACAGCGTGTTGCGTGCAGCTTTTAGCTTTTGCTCGGGCGATCCCTCGTAATTGATGTGCAGTTCGCCGCTCGTCTTCCCTGTGCGGTCCACCTTCGACACGAACTGGACCAGTTTGCGATTCTTGACCATTCCCGACCTCATAAAGCCCGTACCTGAACCGTGCTGCCGGGAACGTCCCGGCGTAGTGATGCTGCAGGACGAACGCCTTGGCCGTCGTGTCGTCCGCGATCGTCGCCACCTCGTACCGCCGCGGGTCGATGACCTCGCCGGCGGGCCGGTAGCTGTCTCGCTTGTGGTGCCAACGCTGGTTCACTTGGCACCTCCGGCCGTCGCTTCAGGCGCGATCTCGCTGGCGTGCACAAGGTGGCCCGAACCATCGTCGAGCTTGCCGTATATGACCTCGTCATCGATGGGCAGGCCGGCGAACGCCGATCGCATCGCGTACATCAGACAGGCCGGGTTGCCGTCGCAAAGCTTCCATGAGCGGCCGGCGACGTTGGTCCACCAGTCCTCGACGCGGAGCTTCTTGCCATCCAAAAGGCGGTCGACCGTGTCCGGTTTGCCGGCGATCTGCAGATCTACGGTTCGTCCCGCGAGCGGGTGACGTTGACGTTGTTGGTTCAAGCTGCACCCCCTGCCAGCACGCGGAGCGGCACGCGCGATTGGTGCATCGTGTAGCCTGTCCGTTCCTCGACCTCGACGTAGCGGGCAAACAGCTGGGGGTTATGTCGGGCCGCGTTCGCCAGGTCGTTGCGCGAGCCCATGATGCAGAACATGCACGACAGGCGTTCGTTGCCCGCGGCGTAGGCCCAATGGGGCTGCTCGCCGGCCGCCTTGATCGACGCGAACACCTCGTTGCGCGACATGTCGTGGATCGGCAACCATTCCCACCAATCTCGACCGGCCACTGAATTTCGCTCGCTGCGACGCAAGGGCTGGATCTTCGCCCGCTTCGGCGACTCCTGGGCACGGATGCCCATGCACGTGACGACGCGGCTCAAACCGCGGGCGGCCAGCAGCCGGCGGATCTCCCGCTCGATCGGGCCGCGTTTCAGGTCACTGGTACACTGGCGGTTGGCGGCCGACGGCCAGCAGGGCGAGTTGGGGCCCGGCCGTACCGTGAACCGGTGCTCGACCATCTGGAAGAACGTCTTGACGGCCGTGGCGACCATGAACGGCATCCCCTCGCGCTCGGCGCCCGCGCGGGCATGCTCCAACGCGCCCGGCCACTCGACGTCGCCAAGGCTGGCGTGGATCACGACTTTCTGCTCGGCGGGGACAATGTCGCGGAGCGCCAGGCGCATCGCTTGGCTGTCCTTGCCGCCGCTGTCGTTCAGGACGAACAGAGCGCCGCCGTCGATCATCTCACGGATGGTGGGTGGAACGTTCACGCCGTCACCGCCCCTCGGTAGTTTTCCAGCACGCCCTGCGCGACCACATTGGCGTAGGCGATCGCCTCCATGACCTGCCGGCAGACGCTGTTACCGATCAGCTTCACCTGGTCAGCCTTCTTGACCCACGTGCCGTCCACCGTGCGATCGATCACGTAGTCGTCGGCGAAGCCCTGCGCCCGCGCCAACTCGCGGGGGCGCAGCATGCGCATCGCAATGTCGGTGATGACGTGCAGCGCGCCGTCGAACGCGAGCATCAACAGTGCGAAGCGCTTGCCGGCCTGATCGGTGACCCACATCAGGTGCTTGTCGACCTTCTTGCCCAGCAGCTTGCGGGCCCAATTCGCGACCTGCTTCGCCCGTGCCAGCGACTTGGCGCTGAAGATCCAATGGGGAGTCGACTCGACCGACACCGCGGCGAAACGATCTTGGCTGACGACGGTCGGCATCGGGTCGCCGGGCGTGTGCCCCGTCTTGCCCGAGCCTTCGCCGTAGTAGGCGGCTAGGTAGACGACGGCCGCGGCGCCGTGCTGGCCGCCGCTGGTGATCGTCTTGGCGGGCTTCGCCGGGTCGCCCTCGCCCCCGCAGGTGTTCGACGTGTACATGTGCGTCAGGTAGGCAACGACCGCCCCCATGGCGTGGGCGGCGCCCGCATCGCGCGACGAGTTGCCGCCGGCCGTGATCGTGTCCATCGGGTCGCCCGCGCCGGTCCCGGGCGACTTGCCGCGGAACTTCACCAGGTGCGCCGCGAGGATCGAGTTGTGATCGACGCCAGTGACCGTCCCAAGCGGCTCGCCCGCCGCTTGGCCGACGACGCCCGTGTAATGCTTGTTGAGCGCTACGGCGACGAGGTTCTTGTCGCCGTAGCTGGTGACCGTCTTCAGCGGCGCCTCGGCCGAGTCAAAGTATCGGCCGCGCCCGGTCGTCTTCGTGTTCGCCGAGCTGGTGATGTACGGCGCGACTTTGGCAGCGACGAGCGACTTGCGATCGTCGGCGGTGACGGTGTTGAACGGAACGTCGATCGCCTTGGGCTTGCCCGAGTAGGCGGGGCCGCCTGCGCCGATCGAGAACGGCGCGACCTCCGCGGCGACGACGCCATAGCGGTTTTGCGTGTCGAGCGTGTTCAGGGGCTGGTCGGGGCTAAGCCCGCGCACCTCGTCGCCCTTGGCGCCGTGGTAGGTGGACAGGTGGACCGCAACCGCTCCCCGTGCGTCACGCGCACCGGTGACGGTGCTGAGCGGGTCCCGAACGTCGGCCGTCCGATGGCCCGCGCCGCCGTGGTTGAACGTGCCGGTGTAGGCGGCCAGTTCGACGTCGACCGCAGCGTGCTTGCCACCCTTGGGACCAGCGGTGACCGTCGACAGCGGGTCGGTGGCGGGTCGGCCGGCTGCCGACGAATTCCACCCGTAGTTCTCGATGTTGAGGATGAACGGCTTGGCGGCGTCGAGCACCCACTTAAGCAGCCCGCCGGCAAGGCGGTTCTGCGTCATGGGCCGCAGCGGGCGCTGTGGGATGCCGACGCGGTCGTGCTTCGGACGCGACTTGTTGATCTCCCGCGACCAACGACGGGCCTCGGCCCGAGTGGCGAAGATGCTCAACATCGGCTGCGACCAGTCGATGCACTCGGCGGCGGCGTGAAAGGGCTTCAGTCGCGGGTGACCCGCCGTAGCTCCCGGAACTTCTTCTCGATCGTTCGCTTTTCCCTGGCCTTCAGTTCGCGATCCATGTCGAAGCTGAGGATTTCGACGCCGTCGGGCCGGCGTTGCACCGCCCGCGGGGATTTCTTGTAACGGATCGTGGTCGCTTCGACCTTCGTTCCGTCCGTCAATATGAATGTCGCCGAATCGAGACGCTCGAACATCTTCTTTACCATGTGTTGCCTCCGGCCAAATGATCGGCTTGCCATCGCACCGTGCGATGACCTTCAGCCGCTTACGGGTTGTCGGCGTGCCGTAGTCGCACGCCCGCAGGTCATCGTGCTCGACCACATAGCCGAGTGCTTCCAGTTCCGCCTTCCAGCGGTTGAACTCCGTGCCCCGCCGCGCGGGGTCGGGCATCAGGTGCGCCTCGACCGACCAGCCGGACGATTCCCATTCGGCGACGAAGCTGGCGGCCTCTGCGGAATCCAGCTTCGGCCCGGGGATCGTCGCGACCGGCCGCTCAGTCCCGGCGCGGCGGCGGATCCACGCCCAGCGGCGCCCGAGCCGCTTGTGCATCAGCGGGCCCCACTCCTTGAACTCCTCGACGTTCTCGAGGGTGATCACGTCGGGGCGGCGCTTGGCGGCCCATACGAGCACGACGTCGGCCAGCGCCCGGATGTGCTTGCGCTTGGGCATCCCGCCCTTGGCCTTGGAGAAGTCGGTGCAGTCGGGACTGGCGTGCAGGTAGGCGATCTCCCGGCCGGGCAGGACATCGTCGGGGTCGACCTCCCACACGTCGGCGTGCAGGTGCTCGGTCATCGGGTGGTTCAGTTCGTGAACCTTGACGGCCGTCTCCCAATGGTTCACGCACAGGTCGACGAACTTGTCCCGGTACCCGCCGCGGACGTAGGCGTCCTCAATGCCGATGCACGCGCCGCCTAAACCGGCGAACAGCACGACGGTGGCGCGACCGAAAAGGCCGGGCAGGCGGTCGGCACGAGCGGAGAACGTTTGTAGGGGTGCTGCCGTCATGATTAGTTGACCCCCGGCTCGTTGGTGCGCTTCCGGATCGGCTCCATGGGGAACGGGGCAACGACGTAGGAGCCCGACGACAGCAGATCGGACAGCGACGCTTGGGCGGCCGACGCGTCGATCGTCAGCTTAAATGCTGGCTTGGGTGGGACGGGGCGCCACCGGCCCCGCCACGCGATGCGCAGTTGGACCATGGGCAACACGCCGAGCACGAAGCTCCGTACGGTCGCCTCGGCGCAGTGGCCCGGCCCGCTGCCGAAGTGGTTGCACTTGTGGACTGTGTCGCGGGACAGCGGCAAGACGCCGATCCACCAGTCGGAGGCATAGAAGAACGGCTTGACGGTGAGACGGTTAGTCTTCACTTTCCACCCCCTGCCGCCGGGCCAGTCAGGGTTGTCACAACACCGGACGCGACGATCTCGCCCGGCTTCACTTGGGCGGCAGCCCGGTTCTCCCGGCGGATGGCGTCGTAAACTTCCTTGCGGTGGACGGTGATGTCCTTTGGGGCGTTGATGCCCAGGCGGACCTTGTCCCCGCGGATGTCGACCACGGTGACCTCGATGTCGTTCCCGATCATGATGGTTTCATCGCGCTGGCGCGAAAGTACGAGCACGGCGGCCTCCTTGCAGTGGGTGAAAACGGAGGCGCGGCACCCCCGTGGCGTGCGACCCTCGGCGGAATTCGCCGGAGGGACACCTAACAGAATGGCTTGTTTTTTCAGGCTTAAACCGTAAAACGAGGGGACCACGAAAGGTTGTCGCCGACAACCTTTGCGTACGTCGTTAAGGGTTTGAGCGGGAGTTAAGAAACGCGTTTTTCGCGTCTCTTCGCGGAATGACTCAGAATCGGGGAGCCGATCTCCGTTCCGAAGACCGATGCTCTATCCAATTGAGCTACGAGTGCGAACGGTGCTTCGCGATTAACTTTCTCTCTCGACACTGCGGTTCCCGCGGGGAACGATCTTCGGGGGGTCGTTCGGCGGTGTTCTCGCACATGGTAACACGAAACGTCGAACTGGCATACTCGTGCGCGATGCTGTTTGGCCGTTGCGTGCCGACGCGGGAGCGAGATTGCGGGTCGCTTCGCTTGGGCCGTCCTATTGTGGGCGTTCTGGAATTTGTTCAGTCGCGGAAATGGCCCCGGCGGGCATTTCCAAAACGGTACCTTGATCAGGGCTGAGGCGGGCGCGGTACTCGTCCAGTCGATCGGCAACCAGGCCGCGGTGGATCAGATCACGCTCGGAAAGTTCGCCGAGGTCGCCAACGTTAGCCAGGTGCGCCGCCAGCGCGGCTCGCATCCGTTCGAGCGTAGGCCGGTGGGATGGGTCGGTGGCGAGGTTGTGCACCATCTCTGGGTCCTGGCGAACGTCGTACAGTTCCTCAGCGGGCTTGCGGGGCGCCATCCAAGCGGCCGTGGGGCCGGTTAGTTGGCCCGCGGCGTGCAGCCGGCGGACGTCGCGCGTGGTCAACTGTCGCTCCATGTATTCCAGGTGCTGCGCGTACGGCAGGTGAGGGAAGTCGTTGCGAACGTAGTGGAAGTCGACGTCTCGGCAGGCGCGAACGCGGTCGAACCCTTCATCCATCCGATCACGACCGGCAAACGCAAAAGATCGCGGCGGCACCGGCTGATCGCCGCTTGCGCCGAGCCTGGGGTGGCCTTGATAGTGCGACGGCGCGGGCACGCCGGCCATTGCAAGGATGGTCGGTGCAATGTCGACCGTACTGATGACGTCGTTGCGAACCGTGCCGGCCGCCGCCCCACCGGGCAGGCGCACGATCAACGGCACGTGCAAGCCACCGGCGTAGCACCAGCGCTTCTCGCGCACGAGGCCGCGGCCGTGGTCGGCGAGGTAGATCACCACGGTGTTGTCGCGGTACGGCGAGGCATCAAGGGCCGCCAGCGTCTGGCCCACCTGTGCGTCCTGAATCGCCAGCGCGTCGAGGTATCGCGCGATGTCGCCGCGAACGCTTGGGGTATCGGGCAGGTACGCAGGGACGCGCACGGTCGCCGGATCGGTCGCGCGGCCGCCGGGCAGGAGGTGCGCGTTCGCCTCGCGCTGCTTCCACATCCCCCAATGCTGCGGGTCGCGGTCGGGCGCGGCCCACATGGTGCTCTCGTGCGTCACATCATAGTTGCGGTACAGCAGGAACGGCCGCCCCGCCGGCAGCCGGCCGTGCCGGAGGTCGTCGGTCCAATCCACGCTCGCGCCGGTGAAGTCGGACGGCGGGGTAAAGTTGAAGTCGGTCTTCGTCCACCAGTTCACGTAGTAGCCAGCGTCGCGCAGTTCCTGCGTGAACAGCCGCGGTGGCGCGAGCAGCGTCGACCGCATGTGATGCGTGCCGATCGACCACGGATAGCAACCGGTAATCAGGGAGGACCGCGCGGGTGCACAGACCGGCGTGGTCGAGGTCATCGCGTCGAACCGAATGCCATTGGCGGCGAGCCCATCGAGGTGAGGCGTGCGCCCTTCGCCCCCGTAACAGCCGTGGTGAACGCCGGTGTCCTCGCCCACAAGTAGTAGGAAGTTGAACGGCATGTGGTCAGCGATCTTCAACAGGTTGACGCGGTCTTGCAAGACCGCGGCTTCGTCAGTTGCCACCGTGCGGTGGCGCGCCCGCGTCAAAACGAAACCGACCCACGCAGCCATCGCGTGGGGCGGTCACAACAGATCAGGTGCGGCGTGACGCACGGCCGCGCTGCTTGTTCGTGGCCTTCCTGAAGGGCTTCTGCGCCATCTTCCTCGACGGCACAGTTTGACCGCTATCGTTGTGGCGAACGCCGCTGTACCATTTGCGATTGCAGGAGATCGGCACGGGGGCAGTTCTCGGCCGATTCACTCTTGGAATCACATCTCGCACAGGGGTAATCGCAATGGGCAAGACACCACAGGTGGCGGCGACGGGGTTGGTCGCATTGGTTTGTCTGCTTGCGGTCGCCTGGATCTTCACGCGCGCTCCCGGACTGGCCGACGGTACACCGGCCGCGCAGCCGTCTCCAAACCGCCAGCAACGTGTAGCTGCCAGCAGCGCAACGACCGGCGTGGTGTACCAGACCGACCTAGCCAACCAAAAGCGGGAAGGCTGGTCGACCTGGCGCACGGAGAAGACGCCAAGCGGCCGACCGTTCATCGGGCAGTTCAACAACGAATCGGTGCGGCTGGGGGTCCACTCGCTGCCGGCGCACGAGGTGTTGCGCGTCTCGTTGACGCTGTACGTCATCAACACCTGGGATGGCATAGGTCGGATCAGCGCCGCCGGTGGCCCGTGCGGCCCGGATTTCTTCCACATCGATGTCGTCGGTGGCCCGACGCTGCTCCGCACCACCTTCAGCATGCTGCCCGACACCGGCAACTTCGCGGCCGACGGCAAGCTGCAGGGATACCCGTGGCCCATTCCAGGCCGGACGAACCGGGGCGGCACGGGCGCGTCGGAGGTGAACAAGTTGGGGTACATCTTCGACTACGCTTACGCGGGCGCGTTGCCTCAGGACGCCGTCTACCCGATGACCTTCACGTTCGCCCACGACCAGCCCGAGGTCGAGCTGCAACTGACGGCCTTCGGCCTGCAAGGCATTGATGACGAAGGGTGGGGTATCAGCGACCTGAAAATCGAGGCGCTGCGTCCGCACGACCTGTCCCCACCGGCGGACGATCAGCTCGAACAACTCTGGGCACGCCTGACCGGTGACGACGCTGTGGCGTCGCGCGACGCATTTGAGCGATTGGTCCTGGCTGGCGACAGCGCCGTGGGACTGGTGGAGCGGAAGATCAGCAGCTTCGGCGTGAACGCCGACAGCCTGCGGCAGAAGATCGCCCAGGGCTCGCTGGCCTTGGCCAACGACGTCGAACTGCTCGCCGCGGGCCCGGCGGTGGAGCCGATGTTGAAGCAGCAGTTTGCCGACCGGCCACAGGTGCTGCACGCGATCTTGCGCGAGATCGAGACGCGCCCGATCGAGTCCTCCGCCGCCCGTCGCGCCGCTGCCGGCGCGCGGCTGCTGCAGATGATCGACTCCCCCACTGCCCGCGCGTTGCACGAGCGCCTGCTGCTGGCGCCCCCACCGCCCCCTCCCTCGCCCGGCACGCCCGAGTACGACGCCGAGTGGCGCACGCGCTTCACCGCCGCCTACGGCTTATCACCGCAGCAGACGCTGCGCTACGTTCCTCGGCCGTACCCGCCCGAACGGGAGAGGTGGTACTTGGAGAAGCACGCCGCGCGCAGGACAGCCACCGGCGAGCAGCCCCGGCCGATCACGATGCCCGAGGATCAATATCAGTTCGTCATCCGCACGGATGGCGACACCCCGGCCCAGACGGCATGGGTATCGCTGGAGAGCACGCGCGAGCATACGCGTGAACGAGCCGCCGTCCCCAAGCGCGGCCTGCGTCCGATCCTGCAGTCGCTATGGCTGACCGACGGCATCTACGCCAAGGGCCCCGACGTGCTCGTGGGCCTCGAGTTCGACGATGTCGCCCTCGACGGTGACTGGGTCATCCGCAAGGCCGCCGAGCAAGACGAGGCGCTGTCGGACCTGGAGATGATCCTGGCGGACCAACTCGGGCGCAACATCATCTTCGAGCGGCGCAAGGTCGAGCGCGACGTGATCGTCGCCCGCGGCAACTACGCGTTCACCAAGCTGTGGGCCGACCAGCCCGACGACGTCGTGCTGGTGTCGCAAGGCGCGTCGCACGACCCCAACAGCCACATCTGGGAACGACGCCGCGGCGAGTTCCTGAAGCAGGTGGGCATCCGCTGTGGCGTGCCGTTCATCGACGAAAGCCGTGGCGGTGGTGGCATCATCAAGTTCCGCTTCGACCCCTCGGTGGTCGTCCGCCGCGTCGCGGGCCGAACCGCGCTGGACGATGCCACCCTGAACGCGATGCTGGAGAACCTGTCGAAGCAGACCGGCCTCACCTTCACGCGCGAGAGGCGCGCGATCGACGCCTGGGTGGCCTTCGAGCAATAGTGGATCGACCCGCACGCGGCGCCCGGCTTTTGATTATCCCCCGTCCGCTCCCTAAGATCCCGCCGATCATGGCGAAACGATCGATCGACAATTCCACGGCAGCGTTCGCTCGGGCGCAGAACGTGATGCCCGGCGGGGTCAGTTCCCCCGTTCGGGCGTTCAAGGCGGTGGGTGGCACGCCGTTGTTCATTCGCGAGGCCAAGGGCTGTCGTGTGACGGACATCGACGGCAACAGCTACATCGACTACGTCGGCAGTTACGGCCCCGCGATCGTCGGGCACGCCAACGATCGCGTGGTGGCGGCGCTCAGCAAGGCGATCGGCCGCGGCACGAGCTACGGCGCGCCGACCGAGCACGAGACCAACCTCGCCAGCAAGATCATCAGCGCCTTGCCCGCCGTCGAGATGGTGCGATTCGTCAACAGCGGCACCGAGGCCGCCATGAGCGCCATTCGTCTGGCGCGTGCTGCCACCAACCGCGAGCTGGTCATCAAGTGCATCGGCAACTATCACGGCCACGTCGACGGTTTACTAGTGGAAGCCGGTAGTGGCGCGCTCACGCTGGGCCACCCCAGCAGCCCCGGCGTGCCAAAGGCGACGGCCGCTGCGACCGTCTCCGTGCCTTACAACGATCTGCCCGCTGCCCGCGCCGCCTTTGAAAAATACCCGGGACAGATCGCCTGCTTCGCCGTCGAACCGATCGCTGGCAACATGGGCGTCGTGCCGCCGGCCGAAGGCTATCTGCAGGGCCTGCGCGAACTGTGCGACACGCACGGCTCGCTTCTCTTAGTCGACGAAGTGATGACCGGTTTCCGCGTCGCTTGGGGCGGCGCGCAGACGCGCTTCGACATCCGCCCCGACCTCACCATGCTCGGCAAAGTCATCGGCGGCGGCCTGCCCTGCGCCGCCTACGCGGGTCCGCGCAAACTGATGGAACAACTCAGCCCCGTCGGCAGCGTCTACCAGGCCGGCACGCTCAGCGGCAACCCGCTCGCCATGGCCGCCGGCCTCGCCACGCTCGACGAACTGGCCGAGCCCGGCACCTACGACCGATTAGAAACCTGCAGCGCCACCCTCGCCACCGGCCTCACCGACGCCGCCTCTGCCGCCGGCGTCCCGATCACCATCAACCGCGTCGGCTCGATGATCGGCCTGTTCTTCACGCAGGAACCCAACCAACCGATCGCCAACTTCGCCGCCGCCACAGGCTGCTCGTCGTCGCGCTACGCCACGTTCTTCCACGCCATGCTCGACAACGGCGTCTACCTCGCCCCCGGCATGTACGAAGCCCTCTTCGTCGGCACCGCCCACACCGACCGCGACATCGACCAAACGATCGAAGCCGCCAAGGCGGCGTTTGCGGCGGTGGCAGTAGACAAGTGAGCTCACACATTCTGATGCGTTCCCTCCACATTCAGGTACATTCCTGTTGTGGAGGGAACGCATATGCGGCTAGCGGGCATCGTCACAGTTCTTGGCGTACTTATCGGGTGTCAGCCGTCGCACCGGACGAAAGCGGCCGACCCGCTGCAACCGGAGGGGCAGCGAGCCGCCACGACACGGCCTGCCTCGGCGCATGATGAGGCGATCACACTTGATCTCGATGTATCGCTAGACGCACGCCAGTCGGTCGTGTGGTGTGCGACGGCACAGATTGCATGGGCGGAACTTGGCCAGCGCTTCGGTGGCGCCGCATCACTCGACCCAATTCACTCCAACGCCCTGCGCGATGCGGCCGACGACGCGACCTCCTTAGCGATGAACCAATTTCCACGAGAGTGGGTGGACCAGCGCAAGATCGTCGCCGAGGCGGGCGAGTTCACGCAGCCATGGCTGTCGGAGGTGCGGGCAATGGTTCGCGAGAAGTTCGGCGATGACTTCGAAACACCGCTGCTCGACCAACTGGAGGCAAGCGAAACGCCGACCGACATCGCGACCTATTCGGCCTTGCACGTTCTCGCCCCTTTCAAGCATGTCTTCCCGACACGCGAAACCACTTTCGGTGTAGGCGGCGATCCGAACCACGCTTCAAACGGAGGAATGGAAACGTCGCCGATCTACCATGGGTTCGGCATCCGTCGTACGTCGTCACCTGAAGGTCCGGAACTAGCGTTGGCAGCGGCACAGGTGATCATCCATTGGTACACGCCGCCCAAGCGTTTGCTAGAGGTCATAGGGATGAGTGAAGGCGAACCGATGGAGGATGCCGCCGCCGACGAGGTTGGCTATCTGGTTGAGCTGAAGTCGACGACGTCGCGCGAACACTTGCTCCTCGCGCGGCTCGGAGAACCAAAGTCGCTCCGGGCAGCCATAGCGAACGCGATGCGCCGCTTTCGAAATCCGAACACGCGTTCGGTAAATCAAGCAAACGTATTAGAGCAAATCTCGCGAGAGGGCCGGTCGATCGAGGAATCGATTGCGTTGATGCAGAACCTCGATCTGGCGGACCGGTTGGGGCCTTTCGATGAGTTCCTCGCGCCGCTACTGACCATCGACGCAGTGCGGCAGTATCCGAGCTTGCTCGGCCGCGATTTTCGCTCGCCCGAAGCACTGCGGCGATACCGGCTGGCTATGGCGGGTCAGTCCATCCGCTTCAGCCTCAACGAGAAGGGCGCGTCGTTGGAATCCGAGGCCGCACTTGGAGGACTCTTCGGGGGTGGCACCAGAATCTTCGACTTCTCCAATCCATTCCTCGTCATGCTCGTTCACGACGACGCACCCTGGCCCTACTTCGCCGCTTGGGTGGGCGACGACACATTTCTCATGCTCGCTCCGCCAGAAAAGCAGCCCGACGCAACCGAGGATCCGGACTTGTAATAGCAACACGCGTTACGACTTGGCTTCCTATTTCCCCTGCAGCAGCTAAGGCCCAAGCATTCCATACAGCGCGATCGTGCCGACCAAGAGTAGAGCCCACGCGAACCGCGATATCGTCCAGACCATCGAAGCGGCGAAGTCGGCGTTTGCTGTGGTGAAGTAGCACTAGCAGAATTGGCACTGCGGACGCTGGGCGAGCCACGACTACATGAAGTCCCCATCCGTAACGCCGGACTCTTGCGGATGCATCCGCAGCGCGTAGATCCAGTACGACACGGCAACCGGCTGCCCACCGGCCAGCTTCACGAGCGTGTTCAACTGCCCTCTGTGATAACCGCTGTGATCGATCATGTGAGAAATAGTGTCACCGAGCGGCAGGACAAGGTCGTGCCCGCGCCGGGAGAATCGGATCGGCCGGTCAAGTTCCACTGGCGCGAGACCCGCGAGATATCCTCCCAACGCGGTATGGACAGCCGGCCAAAAGCGCTCGATTGCCGTTAAGTCCGGACACGTCTCCGCCGAGTGGTCCGGCAGGCCCGATGCAGCGCCCCACGCCCTCAACCAACTCGCCTGCCCACTCATCATGTGCAGAAGCATCCGGTGAACCGATTTATGCGAGATCGCTTGCTCCCGGTGATACGCTGCGTCATCCGGCACGCTTCGCGCGGCCAGCAATTGCCGCTCGTCCGCCCATCGAATGAACTGCCAAGCCGTAGCGAAGGACGAGATTGTGTTCGACATCTGATTCATTCTCCTTCCGACCCCTCACGCGTCGGCAGGCTCGCAGATACGTCCCCCTCCCCCTCCAACAGCTTCGGCCCCAGCTTACCGTACAGCACGCTCGTGCCGAGCAGCAGCAGGCCCAGGCCGAAGAACGACAGGATGCGATAGCCCGTCCCCACTTCGCCGAGGTCGACGAAGAAAACTTTCAACAGCGTGACGGCGAACAGGCCCAGGCCCACGTAGCGCAGCGCCGCGGTGCGCCACTGGAAACCGGCGGCGACCGAGGCGATGGCGAAGGCGGCCCAGAAGATGCTGGTCGCGACGCCGCGCGCCCGGGCGGGTGACGCGAACGCGGCGCCGAACGGGCCGTTGAAGAGCCGGCCGATCTCGATCGTGCCCCACAGCAGCGCGATGGCCACGCCGGCCAGCAGCGTCAACAGCGCCGCGGGCCGCAGGCGGCTTTGCGGGGGCTGGCAACGTTGCGTGAGCATGGTCGACATCGCCAGCAGCGCCATCACGGCGATGGCCGTCACGCCTTGCATGTTCAGGGCAGCGGTCACGCTGGGCTGACGCAAGAAGACGTAGAAGACGAGCACGTCGATCAGGATGAACTTCGCCGCCAGCAGGGTCGACGCGACCGCGAGCCAGCCGGACAGGCGCACCGGGCGCTCGCGCTCGGCCGGGTTCACGCGCATCACGAGCACGGCCGCAGCGATGGTGCACAGCGTCCACCACGTCGTCCAGAGCATTTGGCGCAGCTGCCAGTCGGGCCACGCCCCACCGCCATGCACCGCAACGTAGCTGTCGATCTGAATCGTGCCGGCCCAGCCGACGACGACGCCTGCGATGATCAACAACATGTGGCCCAGCGAGCGTTGCGCCGCTGCGCCGATCCAGCGCACCAATAGCATCGCCACGACGAGAACGGTCGCCGTGAAGAGTTCGGCGTTGACCAGTCCCGCGACGCGGCCGTTGCTGTTGTTGAATCGGAAGGAAAGCGTGTCGTACAGCATGTACTTCATTGCCAGCACCGCCATCGCCCCCACCAGCACGGGCACCGCAGGGGTGCTGCGCTGTTGCGCGCGGCTGGCGAGCGTGATGATCAACCGGCACACCACCACCGCGGCCGTCCAGAGCATCGTCAGGCCCAACAACGTCAACTGCATCGGCGGGCGGGCGAGCGTCACGCCGCTGGCCACCTGGCTGGCGACCGCGCGATGCACCTCGACGCTCAAACCCAGCGTCAGCAGGCCGACGATCGTCATCACCGACACCTCGAGCAACCGCCCGGCGGGGTCGACATCGCCCATCTGCTGCAGCGTTTCCAGCAGCGCACGACGGCGGATCCACACGACGGCCGCCAGCGAAGCCACGATGATCACGCCAACGCCCATCAACGGGTTGAAGAACGGGTCGTACCCCGCGGCCGCGCCCGACGACGCGACACCGTTCGCCAGCATGTCCACGACCGCCCACTTCGCCGTCGCGATCGCCAGCACCGCCAAGCCGTTGAACGCCAGGTGCAGCCGCCGAGCCAGTGGGTCGGCCGCGGTCAGCAGCCACGCGAACGCGACGAGCGCCAGCGTAGCCATCAATCCCGGCAGCGACGCGATGGCGGCCGCGGTGAAAGTGAGCGTCGCCACGCCCGCTATCCCTCGGGCGGCGTAGGTCACGTCTGCCCGTTCCGCATCGCTTACGCGAATCATCAGCACGCGTGCGACGACGTACCCCACGATCGCCAGCCCCGCCGCCATCAGGCCGACTTCCGGCACGGGCTGGCCGGCGATGGTCTGCATCACGAGGTCGCGCTGCGACATCGCCCACGCCGCCAGGTAGCCGATCGACAGCACCCAGACCGCCGGCGAGAAGAACCGCGCCACGCGCGAGCCCGTCACCGCCGCGATGCCCCCGAAGGCGATCGCCAGCACCGCCCACGCCAGCGACAGCGCCATGCCGCCCAGCGCCACCGGCGCCGCAGCCGCCACGAGCGCCGCCGCCTGCACGCTGTAGGACAGGCTCAACTGCCGCATCGCGTCCTGCTGCCGACCGGTCAGCAATCGCAGTCCCATCGCGCCGGCGGCCAGCGCCAGCATCCAAGTGGCGCGCGTTGTGCCGGTGTCGTCTGCGAAGATCGCCAACCCCGCCGCCGCCAGCGCTGCCGTCACGATCATGCTGAACGCCAGCCCACTTGCCGCTTCGGCGCGGTGCCGCGTTGCGCCCGACGGCCCATCCGTCGTCGTCAATCGCTTCGGCCAGTTCGAGTAGATCAGTTCCGCCTGAAACAACGCCGCGAACAGGATGCTGAAGAACAGCTGCTGCCCGGGCGTGCCTAAGCCGCTCAGGATCGCCGGCGTCATCCAGAGCGCCGTGGTCGCCAGCGACAGGCCGCGCAGCGTCCACCACTTCGGCTCGCGCCCCAGCGCCGCCAGAATCAGCGCCACGCCCTGCAGCGCGACGAGGTACGAGAACAACGGCAGCGCCGCTGCCGTGCCGCTGCCCAGCACGATCGGCGCCACGTGGCCGCCCAGGATCGACAGCACCGCGATCGACACGAACCCGCCGCGCAGCGCGATGGCCGCGCCAATTAACGTCGACAGCGCCATCAGCACCAGCGCCATCGATTGTTCGTACAGTTGGAAGTACCCGTGCCCCGCGTAGCTGACGACGAACAGCATCGCCACGCCCGCCCCGAACAGCCCCACCGCCGACAGCTTGTTCACCCGCCGATAGACGACCTCGCCCGCCCCCAGCAGCGCGAACCCGCCCAGGTACAACATCACCAGCCGCGCGCCCGGCGGCACGATCGCGAACATCCCCTGCTCGTAGGCGAACTTCAGCCCCATGGCCGCCCCGATCGCCATCACGATCGCGCCCGCCCACCCGGCCCACTTCAGGCCCACCGTGCGCTCGAACGCCGTCTGCCGCACCGGCGCCGGCCGCTCGGGCTGCGCGTATCCCACCTGCGGTGCGCCGCGCGACGTCAGCATCGCCTCGACCGCTGTTTCGTTCGCCACCGGCCGGTGGATAGCCACCTGCGCATCGGGCAGCGTCAGGTTCGCGGGCGCATCGTGGTCTATAATCAGTTGGGCCATCGGCGATTCGATCGGCTCCACCGCCATCGGCTCTGCGATCGGCCGCTCGATGACCACCCGTCGCGGCGGCCGCAGGTGCCCGAACTCGTCCATCTCCTCGACCTCAACCACCCTCCGCCCCGCCGCCGCCTCGCTGACGGCCAGGGGCACCGGCGCGGGCGCGGCGGTCGCCTCGGGCATGCTCGCCTCGATCGCCGGCACCGCCTCAGGTGACGCCGGTTCTTCCGTCTCGGGCAGTTCCACCCACCGCTCCACGCGCGTGAGCCGCTGCTCGATGTGTTCCAGCCGCTCGTCGATCGTCTGCTGCGACATAATCCCGCCTGCCTTCCCGCCCGTCGGGCGCTCCGAACATCGCGATCGGACGCGTGCATCCAATGCACGCCCACCCGCCTCGCCACCCACCTTGTGCCCCGGCGGGCTTACTATTACACTGATTGTTAGCAAATGCAAACTTTTTTATGACCAACAGGGGAATGAGCGTGCACGGGCGGCCTGTTGTTCTTACCGGACGCACCCGCCATTACGGCCGTGCGATCGCTCCCCGAGATCGGCCTCCACACCGCTCCACCGCCCGCTCGACCGCACGTCAGTTAAAACCCACCGCCACCCACCGCCGCTCCTTCCCGTCGCGCGCCAAGCTCACTTTTGTGTTCCTTTCGCTGGTTTAATGGGACGTGCGGCCAACCCGCCAGCACGAAACGGCACCCGGCGAGAACACGCCGCGTCCTGCCGCGCGCGCGACGCCAAGCGGCGAGAACACGGCACTAAGCGGCGCGCGCTCGCCGATGATCAGCAAAACCTTCTTCCTATCGGACCAGAAGCAGCCGCGGCCCGGCCGGGTGCGACGCCGCGTTACGCCCGGCCGTGTCGTCCACGGCCGAATCAAACGCACGGCGTGTCGCGTACCAAACCGTGGCACCCCGCGGTAGCATTGCAGCGAGGGATTCGAGCATACCACTTACGAGGATTCAGCCATGATCGTCTCGAAATCCAGACGTTTCCCGTTCGTGCCGGCAATCGTCGCGATATTGCTGTTCGTCGCCGAGGGCGTGGCTTGGGGACAGGGGTTTGCCGTGACGGACTCGCCGGCGCTGGCGGCGGGGGCGAATCTGCGGGTGATGTCGTACAACATCCTGTCGGAAGAGTGGAACGCCAAGACGCCCATCGACGGCCGGCAGGATTCGGTGTCGCAGACGATCCGGCACTTCGCGCCCGACGTGGTCGGCCTGCAGGAAGTGTCGGTCAAGTGGTACGGCGTGCTGCCCGGCCTGCTGTTGCCGAAGTACGAGATGGTGCAGACGACGAACTCGAAGGGCGAATCGAACTACACCGGCATGGCCTACCACACCGAGAAGGTAAAGCTGCTCGACAGCGGCACGGAGCTGTACAGCGTGGGGGCCGGCGGCACGAAGATCCGCCTGGTGACGTGGGGCTATTACGAGAAGCTCGACAACGGCGCCAAGTTCGTCGTGATGAACACCCACTGGTGCATTCGCGAACCGAACCGCCTCGTGCACGCGCAGGAGATGGCCGACCTGTTCGCGAAGTTGCGGGAGAAGTACAACTGCCCCGTCGTCACCGTCGGCGACCACAACGCCGACCAGAACGATCAGGAGTACAAGGACTTCGCCAGCAAGACCGGCATGAAGAACGCCCGGGTGAATGCCGAGAAGAAGAACCGCGACTTCCGCACCGCCCACTCGCTCGGCAAGAAGCCCCGCCCGCTGCCCGACTCCGCGATCGATCAGATTTTCTACACCGATGAGCTCACCTGTCTGTTTTACAACGTGCTGATCGACCAAGTGATCCTCGACGCGTCCGACCATTGCCCGATCTACGCCGACTTCAAGCTGGAACAACGCTGAGGAGATTAGCGGGTTTACACGAGTGACGGGACACGGTGCACGATGGAACCGACGGGCGCGAACGAGATGGTCTTGCGGCTGGCGACGGAGTCTGACTGGGCGGTCGTGCGGGCGGTGCGGCTGGAGGCGTTGCGGGAGGAGCCGGGGGTGTTCGGGAGCAGTCTGGCGCGCGAGGTCGCGTACGATGAGGCGAAGTGGCGAACGTGGGCGGCCGGGCCGGCGGGGGCGACGTTCCTGCTGGCCGATGGCGCGGACGTGGTGGGACTGACGGGCGTGATCGTGGAGGCCGACGACCCGACGACGGCCCGCTGCGTGGCGAGCTACATCCGCCGCGCGTATCGCGGGCGGGGGCTGTCGGGGCGGTTCTACGAGGTTCGCATCGCTTGGGCCCGCGCCCGCGGGTGCGTCAGGATCGTGACGGGCCATCGCCTGTCGAACGCGGCATCGATGCGGGCCAACCAACCCTTCGGCTTCACCGAAACCCACCGCGCCCCCCACCGCTGGCCGGACGGCGTGGAGGAGGCGGTGGTGCTGTATGAGCTGCGGTTGTGAGGGGGAGACAGACACGGGCGGCGTACCGCGGGTGGCGCCCGACCGATGCCGAGCCGTCCGCCCCGTTCCCGCCCCACCGCGCAAGAATTGCTTTACTTGGTGATAAAATGTGGTAAGACTTGCCGAACAAGTCGATCGTCGGGGTCGTTTAGAAGACACAGGGCTGTAAGGTCTTGATCCTGATGAGAAATCGACTGTCGCGGCCGGGGCTGGTCGCGATTGGGGATATTTAAACGCCGATTAAACGCACACGGAGGTGCTTTCATGGCTGCTCGCCACCTGTTTACGCTCGCCTTGGGTCTTGCCGTTTCCGCTGCGCTGCCTGTTGTGCCCGTGATGGCACAGGACGCGCCCCTGCCGGAGGTGGCCAACAGCAAGTTCAACTTTGCTGGCACCATTAACGCCAATTCGGTCTACGTGCGTTCCGGCCCGGCCGAGAACTATTACGCGACGGCCAAGCTCGACACCGGCGCGAACGTGACGGTGGTGGGCATCAAGTTCGACTGGCTGAAGATCGTGCCGCCGGAGGGCAGCTACTCGTACGTGGCCAAGCAGTACGTGAAGAAGACCGGCGAGGGCCGGGGCGTCGTCGAACGCAGCGCGCTGAACGTGCGGGCGGGATCGACGCTGAACGAGCTGAAGACGACGGTGCAGACGCAGCTGGACGAGGGGACGGACGTCAAGATCCTCGGCGAGAAGGACGAGTACTGGAAGATCGCCCCGCCGGCCGGCACCTATTTGTACGTGAAGAAGGAGTACGTGACGCCCGGCAAGCCGTTGCCCGCGGCGAACGTGCCTGCGGTGACAGACGCGGCGCCGGTGATGGAGACGCCGGTGATCAGCGAGCCGATCAAGCCGGCCCCCGTTGCCGAGAAGAAGCCGGACGCGGAGAAGCCTGCGGAAGTGGCGAAGACGGAAGAGCCGAAAGCCGGGCCCACTGAAGTGAGCACCACCGTCACCGAGACGACGGAAGTGGCGGCGGCGCCGACGACGGCGCCCGCGGCGACGCAGCCAGCGGAGATGTCGGCCGAGGCGCCGAGCACGCAGCCGGCGAAGCTGAGCGCGGCGGCGGAGTTCGACAAGCTGGAAGGCGAGTTCGCCACCTTCAGCCGTCAGCCGATCCTGGAGCAACCGCTCGCCGACGCGGTGGCCCGTTATGAAGCGCTGGCGGCCGACCGCGAGTTGGCCGAGTCGATGCGTCGCGTGGTGGACGTTCGCCTGGCGACGCTGCGGACGCGCCTGGAAGCCCACAACGAGTTCGTGGCCGTGAAGGCCTCGCAGGACGCCGCCCGCGAGCGTCGGGTTGCGATGGAGGCCGAGAAGGCCGAGTTGCAGGAGCGCATCGAGAAGAGCAAGGTGACGATCTACACGGCCGTCGGCACGCTGCGGACCAGCAGCCTGCAGGTCGGGCCGTCGGTGCTGTACCGGTTGACCGATCCGTCCACCGGCCGCACGCTGGTCTACCTGCGTTCGAGCGACGCCACCTACGCCACGATGATCGGCCAGTTCATCGGCGTGCAGGGCAACGTGGAGGTGGACAGCACCACGAGCCTGAAGTACATCAGCCCCACGGCCACCAAGATCGTGAACCCGTCCGACGTGGGCGGCAGCGTGACGGCCCAGATGATCCCACAGAGCATCCTGCAGGGTTCGGGGACGGCCAACGTGGGCCAGCAGTAGGATTCTTTTGATGTATTTGGTTTGATCTACCCGAAGGGCAGGCTCTCGCGAGCCTGCCCTTTTTGCGTTAGTACACGTCGGAAATCCTAAGTCGTGGGCCTGCACCGGTGCGGCAGGACGTGCGCCGTAGGGGCAGGCCTCCGTGCCTGCCTTCTTTCTTTCGCCAGACGGAAGAGGGCAGGCACGGAGGCCTGCCCCTACGTGCCAACCGCACGGGTAGACACGGGCGGGCGAGCCGCAGGTGTCCAATAATCGCTCCCGCTCAACACCTGCAGCGATCTGGCCGATGGTGTGGAATAGGGAGCGTGCCATGAACCAGTTCAACCCGATCATCGGCGGCATTCTGATCAGCCAGCAGCAGGCCACACGGCAGGCGGCCGACAAGGTGAGCCAGGTGAAGCGCGCGCAAGTAATGGCCAAGAACATCGCCGCCACCAGCGATCGGTTTGAGCCGCAGGTCGAAAGCACCGAGCAGCTGGATCGTTCGCACGACGACAACCAGAAGAAGCAGCGGCAGAACCGCAAGAAGCGCAAGGACGACAAGCAGCCGCACATCGATGTGACCGGGTAGACCGCGCGCCAGAAGTTGTAGTGGCGACGCCTGCGTCGCGGTGTGGCGCAGCCGCAATCTCGTACCACGGGCGGGCCGTCCATCTCTTCCAACGGAAATGACGAACACTGGCGGGCCGCCCGTGGTACGGGCCATCTCGATGCTGCGCATCGACCGCGACGCGGGCGTCGCCACTACAGGTTTTGCGCCAATCCTTCGCCTCGCGTCCCTTGTGACCCCGTCGCCAGCCACTACAATTCGCGGCGTGCGTATTCGATCTCTCCTGCTCGTCGCCGCGCTCGCCACCACCAGCCCTTTGAGGGCCGATGAGCCGCGCCAAGTGTGGGAGTTCCGCAACGGGGGCTGGACGGCGGCCGAGGTGCCATCGACCCAGCCCGAAACCGACCCCACGCTCGATCGCGTCGATGCCCTGCTCGATCGCGGCCAGCATCGCGACGCGCGCAAGCTCGCGCTGGAATGGGAGAAGGCCAACCGCACCTCGCCGCTGCGCGATCGCGTGCTGCATCAGATCGCCCGAGCCTACTTCGACTACGGCGACCGCACGCGGGCGTTCTTCCATATCGACGAGTTGATGGACACCTACCCGCAGAGCCGGTTCTTCTACCCCTCGCTCGAGCTGCAGTACCGCATCGCTGAAGCGTATCTGGACGGCTACAAACAGCGGTTCCTGAAGATCCCGTTGATTCGCGTGGACGGTGACGCGATCGAGATGATGTACCGCATCCAACAGCGGTCGCCCGGTTCGCCACTGGCGGAGAAGGCGCTGCTGCGGACGGCCGACTACTACTTCGCCAGCGCCGACTACGACCTGGCCGCCGACGCGTACGCGGCGTATGCGCGTAACTACCCCCGCAGCCCCGTCGTGCCGCGCGTGCGGCTGCGGGCGGCGTACTCGTCGCTGGCGCAGTTCCGCGGGTTGCGCTACGATGCGACGCCCCTGACCGACGCGCGCACGCAGTTCCTGTCGCTCATCGATGACTACCCGCAGATGGCGGCCGAGGAGAACCTGCGCGATGTCGTGGCGCGCATCGACACGACCTTCGCCCGCAAGGGCAACGTGACGGCCGACTTCTACCGCCGCATTGGCGCCGAGCAGGGCGCGGCCTACACGTACACGTACGTGCTGACGACCTACCCCGACACGCCCGAGGCCGACGATGCGGCTGCCGGCCTGCAGGCCGTGCTGCCTGCCGACAGCGGCGCGACGCCCCCCGCCCCACCGCCCGATCGTCCCGCGATCCCATCACCGCCGGAGGTGATGCGGTGAAGTTACGGTTTACGCCAAGGCGTGCACTGGCATTGACGACCGTAGTGGCGACGCCTGCGTCGCGGTCGATGCGCAGCATCGAGACGGTCCTAAGCAATTCCATTGCGGCTGCGCCGCACCGAGACGCAGGCGTCGCCACTACGGTCTTGAGAGCCGCATTGGTCGCAATCCTCTTGCTGGCCGTCGCCGGTTGCGGTTATAGCGCCGGCGTATCGAACGCGGGCGCTGGCGAATCGTCGTCGGAAGGCTATCAGTGGAAGTCGCTCTACCGGCCGGGCATCAACACCATCGCGATCAGCGTCTTCACGTCGCGCGAGTTTCGGCGGTACGACGAGATTCGATTCACGCACGCGGTCGCCAAGCAGATCGAAGCGTACACCCCGTACAAACTGGCCTCGCGCGACGTGGCCGACTCGGTGCTGGAAGGACAGATCCGCTTCATCAGACAGCCGGTGCTCAGCTCGTCCGCCAACGGCGGCGTGCCGAACGAGCAGTTGTACGAGATGGGGGTCGACTTCACGTGGAAGGACTTGCGCACCGGCAAGATCATCGCGTCGCGCACCGTCTTCGATCAGACGACCGCCTACTACCCCACCCTTGGCGAAAGCTCCTTCGTCGGCGCCCAAACCGCCGCCGAGCGATTGGCGCTGGCGGTGGTGCAGCAGTTGGAAGCGGATTGGTGATGGTCGGGCCCCTCCGGTCCCTCTCCCGGTACTCCGGGAGAGGCTAGGTGAGGGTGATCCTAGACAGCGGACCGCCCACGAATGGGCACGAAGCAGCACGAATAAGAAAGACATGTTACCGATTCCCCTTCGTGATCCTTCGTGCCCATTCATAGGCGGTCCGAGGTTTGGAATCACCCGCACCTAGCCTCTCCCAGGAGTACATGGGAGAGGGACCGGAGGGTGATTCGCACAGCACCAGCAAAACTCGCGAGAAGGACCGCGCAACATGACCGACCGCAAACTCAAATGGGGCATTCTCGGCACCGGCAACATCGCACGGCAGTTCGCTGCGGGCGTGAACGCGTCGCGCCGCGGGGCGCTGGCCGTCGTGGGATCACGAACGCAGGAAGCGGCCCAGTCGTTCGCCGCGGCGCAGAAGGTGGCGACGGCGGTGGGATCGTACGAAGCGGTGCTGTCGCGCGACGATGTGGATGCCCTCTACGTGTCGCTGCCGAACTCGATGCACAAGGAGTGGACGCTGCGCGCCTTGGCCGCCGGCAAGCACGTGCTGTGCGAGAAGCCGTTCGCGTTGAACACCGCCGATACCGAAGAGATGTTTGACGCCGCCGAGCGCGCGGGACGGGTGCTCGTGGAAGCGTTCATGTACCGCTCGCACCCGCTCACGCACGCGGTGATGAAGACGATCCAGTCGGGCGAGATCGGCGAGGTTCGCCTGATCCGCACCAGCTTCTGCTACCGCACCACCAAGATCGACGGCAACGTGCGCTTCGCCCCGACGCTGGGTGGCGGCGTACTGATGGACGTCGGGTGCTACTGCATCAGCCTGGCCCGCCACATCTGCGGCGCCGAACCGGTCGCCGTCCACGCGTTCGGACACAAGCACGCCAGCGGCGTCGATGATCAGGTGGCCGGCAGTTTGATCTTCCCCGGTGGCGTGATGTCGACGTTCACCTGTTCCATGATCGCCCAGGCCGACAACACCGCCTCCATTTGCGGCAGCGAGGGGTACATCGAAATCCCCGTCCCCTGGAAGCCACCGACCGTGAAGGCAAAGTACGTCGTGGGTCATGGCATTCCACCGAAGCAGGACCAGCCGGCAAAGGTGGCGAGCGTGCAACCGCGGCAAACGTTCGAGGTGGACGCAGGCGGTGAACTGTACGGGTTGGAAGCCGACGATTTCGCCGCGACTGTGTTCGATGGCAAGCCGCCAACGGTCAGCCGCGCGGACACGGTCGGGAACATGCGCGTGATCGACGAGATGCGGCGGCAGATTGGGATTCAGTTCTAGCGGCAAGACGTAGCGCCCGTGTTGTCATCCCGAAGGGAGCGGTAGCGACCTGAGGGATCTCCCACCGGCGTCAATCGTTTGTCATTCGAGATCCCTCGGGTCGCTACCGCTCCCCTCGGGATGACAGCTTGAGCATTGCGCGGGGATTTCTTCCGCTAGCCTTAGGCTCCGCTCATGAGGGGGACAACTGTCACGCCTTCGAGAGACGGACCTTCTCGCCTACAATCCTCCCCATGAAAGTCCTGATGCACACCGGCGGTATGGCGGTCACCAATTGTTTCTTGGTGGCCGACGAGAACACGAAGCAGGCCGTCCTGTTCGACGCGCCGGACCACACGGTCGCCCCGCTACTCGATGAAGTGGCGAAGAACGGCTGGGACCTGATCGGCCTCTGGCTGACGCACGGCCACTTCGATCACGTCGCCGATCATGCGCTGGTGACGGAACGCTTTCCCACTGCGAAGGTACTCATCCATCCACTAGACGAACCGAAACTGCTGCGGCCCGGCGCCAGTTTCTTCACACTGCCGTTCGAGATCGCGGCGCGCAAGGCGGATGGGTACGTGGAGGACGGGCAGGAACTGGCGATCGGGGCGATCGCGGTGCGGGTGATGTTTACGCCGGGGCATGCGCCCGGACACGTCTCGTACTACCTGCCGGCAGAGAATTTGCTGATCGGCGGTGACCTCATCATCGGTGGCGCCGTCGGCCGGACGGATTTGCCCGATTCGAACTTCGCCGACCTGGTGAAGTCGGTCGGCCGCGTGATGGCGCTGCCACCAGACACGCGCCTGATGCCGGGTCATGGCGAGCCCGCGACGCTGGCCGAGGAACGGCAGACCAATGACTACGTCAACATGCTGCTGGAGCGTGGAGCGCCGTAAGGGGAAGAAACATTTGTCGCTACCGCTACGACCGTGGCGTGGGCGTCTCGCCCATGCTTGTGGATTGGAACGAGGAACATCATTTTGGGCTAGTTGCTTCGGCCGCGCAGTACGAGCAAATGAAACGGTCCGGCATAACCACACGCATGGGCGAGACGCCCATGCCACGGTATTAAGCGTTGCCGCGCCCCTTCACCGGCGTGCCGCCCATGATTAAACCCGTCGCGATCAGCAGCAGTCCCAAGCCGCTGGCGAACAGGCCGTGGCGCGGGTGCAGGAAGATCTGCGCCAGCCGACCGCTGCGAGATTGGTACGGCGGCAGCGGTTCGGGTGGCACGACGGCGGTCAGCAGGAAGGGGCTCATCTCGTCCTTCGTCGACCGCTTCAGATCGAGCACGGCGGTGCCTTGGCGGTATTGGTTCAGCTGACGTTGGGCCAGGCGCTCGGCCATGTTGGGGTCGCGCGCAATGTGGCGTAGGAACTGTTCGTTCACTTCCACTTGGCGCGTGACCGATTCGAAGTCGCGATCGAGCATTTCCCGTTCCCAAGCCAGTCGGCGGTTGGCGTCGGTCTGAGGGATGATGAGGCTGCAGGCGACGATCGCCAGCCCGCCGCAAAGCGTGGGGATGGTCCACCACCCACCGCGCGACGCGACCGCCGCCGGCACGACGGCGATCGCCGGCGCTTGGGCAACCTTCATCACGCTGGCGGGCTCAATTTGCGGGTCGCTCAGGCTTGGAAATCGTTCGATGCCGCCGGCGTGCGATGCAGTTGCCTCGGCCGCGGCCAGTTCCTCTTCATCGGCGGTAGCTTCGGCGTCGTCGGTTGAGTCTTCGACCGACTGTCCGCTCTGGAAGTTCACCGCCGGCGTCAGCAACGCTTCGGGGGCGGCGATCAGTGGCTTGGCGATCTCCGACGCATCGGTGCTCGCCTGCGGCGCATCATCGGTCTCGATCGACGCCCACGGCGTGGCATCGACGTCGGCGGCCGTCAGGGTCGCGCGGTCGTCGGCCTCTTCGTCTTCCTCGTCCTCGGCCAGCGCCTGATCGGCTTCCTCGGCCTCGTCGTCGTCAGTCGCGTCGTCCTCATCCGATTCCTCGGACTCGTCCGACTCATCGATCTCATCGTCCTCGTCGGTGGCCTCTACGTCGGCCGCGTCTAACTCGTCGGGCGCGATGGCCTCGGCGAGGTTTTGGTTCTCGGTTTCGTCCAGTTCGTTCGCGTCGCTTGCGCCGTCCTTGGCCATCGCGTCTCCTGTTGCTCGCTGGACGTGGAAACGAAGACGCGAAGGGAAGAATCAGGTGGCTGGTCTTCCCTTCGCGTCCGGTCCGTGTCCTTTGAGAAAAAGACGGTGGGCAAGCCCACCGCTATTTATTTGCGCCAGAACGAGCCGCCGTACACGGCCTGCTCGCCCAGCTGTTCCTCGATGCGGATCAGCTGGTTGTACTTGGCGACCCGGTCGGATCGTGCGGGCGCGCCCGTCTTGATCTGACCGCAGTTGGTCGCCACTGCAATATCGGCAATCGTGCTGTCTTCGGTTTCGCCCGAACGGTGAGAAAGCACCGCGGTGTAACCGTTCCTTATCGCCAGGTTCACGGCCGCCAGCGTTTCGCTGAGCGTGCCGATCTGGTTCACCTTCACCAGGATGCTGTTGGCGGTGCCGGTGCTGATGCCCTTCTCAAGGAACTTGCTGTTGGTGACGAAGAGGTCGTCACCGACCAGCTGCACCTTCTTGCCGACGCGGTCGGTGAAGAGTTTCCAGCCCGCCCAGTCGTTCTCGGCAAAACCATCTTCAATAGAACGAATTGGGTATTTTTCGACCCACTTTTGCCAATAATCGGCCATCTGTTCGCTGGACATGATCTTGTCCGGCGCGCTCTTGAAGAACTTGTAGCCGCCCTTCTCCTTGTCCCACAGTTCACTGGCCGCGGGGTCGAGCGCGACGAAGACCTGCTTGCCGAACTCGTAGCCGGCGGCCGTCACGGCTTCGCCGATCACCTTCAGCGCGTCCTCGTTGTCCTTCAGGTCGGGGGCAAAGCCACCCTCGTCACCCACCGCGGTGCTGAGGCCGGCCTTGTGCAGGACCTTCTTCAGGGCGTGGTAGATCTCGACGCCGGCGCGCAGGCCTTCGCTGAAGCTGTCGAAGCCCCAGGGCTGGATCATGAATTCCTGGAAGTCGACGTTGTTGTCGGCGTGCTTGCCACCGTTCAGGATGTTCATCATCGGCACGGGCAACGTGCGGGCGCCCGGTCCACCCAGATAGCGGTACAGCGGCAGACCCGAGGCCTCCGCGGCGGCCTTGGCGACCGCCAGCGACACGCCCAGGATGGCGTTAGCGCCAAGTTTTGCCTTATTTGGGGTGCCGTCCAGGTCGATCATCAGTTGGTCGATGGCCTCTTGGTCGCGCGGGTCCAAGCCGATCAGCTCAGGCGCGATCTTGCTGTTGACGTTCTCGACCGCCTTGGTGACACCTTTGCCGACGTAGGTCTTTTTGTCGTCGTCGCGCAGCTCGACGGCCTCGTGCTCACCGGTGCTGGCGCCACTGGGGACCGCGGCGCGACCGATCGTGCCGTCCTCAAGGACGACGTCGACCTCGACGGTCGGATTGCCGCGCGAGTCGAGAACTTGACGGCCCTGGATGAATTCGATGTTGACGCTCATGATGCCTGCCTTTTTGTTATCGGACGATCGGACTTTGGAACTCCAGCGAGTCGCAAAGCTTATTCGGGCGCGTTAGACTGTCAACGGTAGGCGGGCCCGGCCGTAACTGTAATCGCATGCCGAACTTGTTCATCCAGATTCCCTCCGCCCACAACGTGAAGATCGTCCCCGCCGAGGGGCGGCCGCTCGGCGTGGGGCGCCTGAAGGACAACAACGTCGTGTTGAACGACGACCAGGTCAGCCGCTACCACTGCGTGATCGAAAAGCGCGGCCCCGGCTTGTTCGTGCGCGACCTCAAGTCGCGCAACGGCACGTTCGTGAACGGCGAGCGCGTCAGCACCGACCTGAAGCTGCTGCTGGCCGGCGACGTCCTTCGCGTGGGTGCCGCGGTGCTCTGGATCTTGGACGAGGACAGCGACGCCCCGCCGGAGGACGTCGAGGCGCTGAGCGAGGACGACATCGTCGAGGACTCCATCACCGTCGACGAGGCGATGGCCAACGATTTGCTGTCGCTCGACGACGTCGTCGACGACCAGGGCCCCCTTCTGGTCGGTCAGTTCACAACCGATTCGGTCGGCACGCTCACCGAGATCGTCAACGCGCTGCCCGAGCCACGGCTGAGCCATACGATGGTTGCGCTCATCAATGCCCGGCGGCAGGTCGTGCACCCCACCGGCCCGTCCCGCGGGCAAGGTCGCACCGATGCGGTCGAGACGTTGCGCCTCGTGCTGCTCATCTGCCTGCGCAACCGCGCGACCGATATCCATCTGGAACCGAAACAGGGCCAGTACCAGATCCGCATCCGCGTCGACGGCGTGATGGTCGAACTGGTCCGCATCGACGAAGCCCTGGGCGTACGGCTGGCGGCGCTGGTGAAGATCCTGAGCGACATCGATATCGCCCAGCGCAACACCGTGCAGGAAGGCCACTTCTCGGCCCAGGTGCCCACCGTCAAGGGCAGCAGGTTGCTGTCGGCGCCGCACCACGTCGATTACCGCGTGAGCTTCGCGCCGGCGATGCACGGGCAGAAACTGGTCGTCCGCATTCTGGACACCACCAACGCCCCGCTGCGCCTTCCTGACCTTCAGATGCCGTCGGACATGGAATCGGTGCTGGCCAAGGCCATCCAGCGCGAGGCGGGCATGGTGCTGGTCTGTGGGCCGACCGGGTCGGGCAAGACGACGTCGCTTTACGCGCTAATGCGCAGCATCGACACCTCGGCGTTGAACGTCGTTACGATCGAGGACCCGATCGAAATCGAACTACCGTCGGTCACGCAGATCCCGGTCGATGAAGCCAACGGCAAGAGCTTCAGCGTCCTGCTGCGTTCGCTGTTGCGCCAAGACCCGGACGTGATGCTCGTCGGTGAGGTGCGCGACCCCGAAACCGCCCGCATCGCCATGCAGGCCGCCATCACGGGTCACCTGGTCTTTTCAACCGTACACACGAAGGACAGCGTCGGTTCGATCTTCCGCCTGCTGGATCTGGGCGTCGAACCGTACCTGGTCGCGCAAAAAGCGCTGCACGTCGTGCTGTCGCAACGACTTGCGCGACAGCTCTGCCCGCATTGCAAGGTCGCGGCCCGCCCGGACGAGGCGCAGTACAAGGCGCTGGCGGATACGGTCGGGTCGGTCCAGCAGGTCTACGAGCCGCGCGGTTGCCTGAAGTGCCTGAACACCGGGTTTGCCGGTCGGCTGGCGTTCTTCGAGCTGCTGGTGGTCACCGATAAGCTGCGCGATTTGATCTTGAAGAAGCCCGGTTTGGAAGAAATTTACCAACTGCTCAGCGAGAGCGGGTTCCGCCGGCTGTCGCACAACGGGTACGAACTGGTGGCGTCGGGGCTGGCGTCGTTTGACGAAATCGAGCGGGCTGCTACCTTATAGATACCTGACAACGGGGAAAGCCGGTTGGCGTCGTAGGGGTTCCCACGTCCATCCGGGGGAGTCGAATTAACATGGTCGTATTTTGTTGGAATTGTGGGAAGCGTTTCGATGCGCCCGAGTCACTGGTTGGCAAGCGCGTGAAGTGTCGCGCCTGCGGCGAGGTCTTCGCCGTTGTGCAGAACGCCGATCAGTCGGACGACGCGCCGGACATGACGGCGGACGCCCTTGAGGGTCTCGCGGCCCCCGCCGCGCCGCGCGGCCTTACCGGTGCCCGCGCCGGTCGGCCAGTGCCGCAAGCGCCGGCAAACCCGTTCGACATGAGCGACGACGGCTTCGACGCCGACGACGCCAACCTGCGCGCCCCCCGCCCCAACACCCTGCCCGCCTACGCCGGCGCCGCACCGATCGATCGCTTCCTCCCGATCCTGCTCGTGCTGCTCAGCCTCGGCTGGACCTGTGCCGAGGCGATGAACGGCAATGAGATGGGGTTGATGTGGGTCTCGGGGCTGCGCCTGGGCCTCTTCTGGCTGCTGTACGCAATTGTTGTCTGGCCGCTCGTGCGCCTCGGTGGGTTGAAGGGCAACGACAAGGCCAACGTCGAACCGCCCGAGAGCAACACGTGGCGCGTCTTCGCGGCCTTTTCGTTCCCCACGGCGCTGGCGTACATCCTCTGGTCGATCAACGGTGGCATCGGCACGTTCATCTCCGGACTGGCCGTCGGCACGGCGATCGGGCTGGCGGTGCATTTCATCCTGCAACGACTGACGCCCAACGAGGGCATCAAGGCGCTGCCCATCGTGGGCGGTTGGTACGTTGGCGCGGTGGTGGCGGGCACGATGTTCTTCATCGGTCTGAACTTCGCGACGCAGACCGTCATGACCGCTGCGGAAAACGCCCACGAGTACGCGACCAGCCCCTTGGGTCAGTACATGCCTTGGAGCCCGCCACCCGCCCGGACCGATCCGCGGGAATTGGCCCTGCGTTCAACGCCGCCAACTAACCCCAACTCGCGTGCCAGCACGCGCAGCACCGAGGCAGGCGTTCCCGCATCGACCGATGCACAGCCGGCCCCCGTCGCTCCGCCAGACGGCACCACCGTCGGCGGGGCTATCGCCGCGCCGGTGCCTGCGACGCAACCGGTCGCCTCGGCGAACGCGGTGCCGGTACAGAGCGATCCGCCGGTCAACGCTGAACCCAAACCGCGCGATGGCCTGTTCGGCGGCACGTCCGACGCCGACCCCATGGCCGACCTGAACGCCAGCGTCGACGCCAACACGCGCACCGTTCCCGGTGTGCCGGTCCCGCAGGTGAAGTCGCCGCTGGTGGAGTCATCGCAACCGTTGGCGGACATGGGCAACTTCGACAGCGCCCGCTTTCCGCAATTGCCGAGCCGTCACGTCCTGGTCATGCACCACGTGGGCCTCGAGCGCGACGACCTGGAGATCTGGGACGTCGTGGACACCAAGAAGGTCGGCGACGCCACCTTCCGCAGGGAAGCAGGGATGGATCCCGGTTACGCCTTGTCGCCGTCGGGCAAGACGTTGGTTCGGCTGGCGAACTTCCCGTCGCTGTCGATGCACGTGTGGTCGGTGGACGAACAGCGGGTGACCCGCGTGATCCCGCTCCCCCCGGTTCTCGGCACGCCGTACACGGTCGGATTCTCCGAAGACAACCTCGTCTGGATCATGTGGGAGTCGGCCGGGTTGTACGGCCTGCAGAGTTGGGACATCACCACCGGCCAGCGCTTACGGCAACTGAACCTCATCGACTACGTGGCCGGCCCGAACAACTTCGCGATCAGCGCCGACGGCAAGACCGCGGCGTTCCTGCGCACCAACCGCAGCGAACAGGCCGAGCTGTCGCTCATGAACCTGAAGACGGGCATCGTCACCCGCCGGCTGCTGTTGGCCGGCATGAACCTGAACCCGGAGGCCAAGCCGACGGGCGTCGCGTTCTCTACTGATGGCACGAAGGTCGGGCTCGTGCTGGAGCATGGCGCGCAGGGCGTGCTGTTCGTCTGGAACGTGGCCGACGCCAAGCCCACCGGCCAATACATCCTGCCCGACCGCGAGGTGCTGCCCGCCGGCGTGCGCGGTCGGCCGGCGAACCAGTTGCAGTGGTTGCCCGACGGCGCGACCGTACTGTTCGGCGGCACGACGCTGATCGACGCCACCAGTGGCCGCATTCACGGCAATCTGGAAATGGGTAACCCCAGCGCCCAGCGCATGATCGACGCCGACACGCTTCTGCTGGCGCTGCCCGACCCCAAAGGTGCCAACCAGTTCGTCGGGAATCGCGCTGGAGCGCAGGTTCCCCTGCAAATGCACCGCGTAAAGCTGAAGCTGCCCACGAAGACGCCGTAGTCGAGTATTGGCAGAAGCGGTTGCAAGGATCCTGCTTTTTCGCCGCAGCAGCGCAGTTCCGCGATTGTCCGTCAAGCAGGACCGCAGAGCTACGCTCCTGCGGCGTAAACGGGGCTCGAAAGAACCGTTTCTGAACCTACCTCCTTGTTATGCAAACCGTCCGCTTCGCCATCCTGCACCACACCGGCGTCGTGGAGCCGCACTACGACATCCTGATCGAAGCCACGCCCGGCAGTGCCGCCCTGCGCACCTGGCGGTCAACCGCTTGGCCGCTCGTGAAGCCGACCGACCTCGTCCCCCTGCCCGACCATCGCAGCGCCTACCTGACTCACGAAGGCCCAGTCAGCGGCAACCGCGGCCACGTGACCCGCGTCGCCGGTGGCGAATGCGTCGTCACCATGTCCGATGAATCCCAACTGCTCGTTCGCCTGCCCGACGGCAGCGCGATCAACCTGATCCAGATCGAACCGACCCACTGGAAGGGCCTTCCGCTGCCTGCAACACCGTCCGCGAGCGCTCGAAGTTGAGACGTGGGAACGCGCACGGTCATGCTGCGGCGTTCGCGTACACAGAGGAAAGGAAACTGGCCGCTGAAGCGGCGAGTCCGGCCGGCAGGATGCGCGACCATTCGGTTTGCGGGCGACCGGGCTAACGGGCTATACTCAAGCCCCGCTCCCCGGAGGAGTGGCAGAGTGGTCGATTGCGCCAGTCTTGAAAACTGGTGGGCCTGAATAAGGTCCCCTGGGTTCGAATCCCAGCTCCTCCGTTATCGCATTCGCTGATTCCCGGACGCACACTTCGGAAAACAAAAAGGCCGCCTTGGCAGTGACGCCAAGGCGGCCTCTTTTGTACTCGTAATCGCTGCTCGCTATGGGCGAACAGGAACGGCCGAGGTAACTGAGTGCCTCACTGGTTTTAGCCGCGACCACCGCGACGTTTGCCGCGTTGGTTGCGATTTTCACCGCCGCCACCGCCACTGCTCTTGGGCTCGGCCTTGCCACCGCCACCACTACGACGGTTGCCACCGCCGCTGGAACTGCCGGCACTACCCGAGCGCCCGCCGCCCGAGCGTTCTCCGCTGGACGGTCCACCACCACTCGGTCGTCCACCACCCCCGCCCGAGCGACTACCGCCACCACCGGAACGACCGCCACCCGATCGTCCACCGCCGCCGCCACTTGGGTGGCCACCGCCACCGCCACCGCCACCGCCTGAGCGTCCACCACCCCCGCCCGATCGACCGCCACCACTGCCACCACGCCCACCGCCACCGCGGGCGTTGCCGCCCTTCCTGCCGGGTTTAGCTTGGGGAACGGATTCCTGGTGGCCGCTCTTGGCGATCACCTTGGTGATCTGCAGGTCCAGTTCGCGGCGGGCGACGTCGACGCGGGCGATGCGCGCGATGCACGTGTCGCCGATGCCGATCTTCTTGCCCGTGCGTTGGCCGCGGATGAAGCCGCCGCGCTCATCGACGTCCCACCAGTCGTCCATCAGGTTTTCGTAGCGGATCAACCCGTCGATCAGGTACTTGCGCAGCTGGACGAAGATGCCGAAGTTGGTGATGCCGGTGATGACGCCGTCGAACTCCTCGCCGATGTGCTTCGTCATCAGTTCAAGCACCTTCACCTGCCGCAGCTCGCGCTCGGCGGCCTCGGCCTGGCGTTCGGTGAAGCTGATGTGCTTGCCCAGGTCGACGAGGTCGCCGAACGAGGGGGCGTCCTTCATCACGATCTTCTTCTTGCGCGTGCCCTTGGCCGTGTTGCGGTTGGCGAAGTACAGGTCGAGCAGGCGGTGGATCGTCAGGTCGGCGTAGCGACGGATCGGGCTGGTGAAGTGCCCGTACTGCTCGCTGGCCAGCGCGAAGTGACCGATCGGCTTCGGTGAATATTCGGCCCGCGTGAGGCTCTTCAGGATCGCGAGGTTGATCGCGAACCCTTCCGGGCGGCCCTTCACCTGTTCCAGCAGGTTCTGGATCGCCTTGCGATCGAGTTCCTTGGGCAGCTTGAAGCCGGCCACCTGCACGAACTGGCGCAAACGGTCGTTGTTCTGCATTTCCGGTGCCGGGTGCGTGCGGCGCAGGAACGGCACGCCGAGCGAGTTCAGCAATCTCGCGACGGCCTCGTTGGCCTCGACCATGAACATCTCGATCAGCGTGTGCGTGAAGGCGTCGTCCTCCTCCACCGCGTCGATGACCTTGCCGTCCTCGTCCAGCACCAGGTTGATGTCGGGCAGGTCCAGCACGATCTGCCCCTGCGCCCGGCGGCGGGCCTGCAGACGTTTGGCCAGGTCGTTCATGTCGTGGACGAGATCGATCACCGCATCGTCGTAGTCGCTGAGCTTACGGTCGCCGTCCGGGTGCGGGATGACGGCCTTCTGGTCGATGATCGCCTGCGCCTCGATGTACCGTAGGCGCAGGTTCGAGTGGATGATCGTGTTGGCGAACTTCGTGCGGATCGGCTTGGCGTTTTCGTCGTAGGTGATGAACGCGCTCTTGCACAGGCGCGGCACGCCCTCCTGCAGGCTGCAAACACCGTTGGACAGAATCTCGGGCAGCATCGGGATGACGTGGCCGGGAAAGTAACAGCTGTTGCCACGCTTGCGGGCTTCCTCGTCCAGCGCGGTGCCGATCGGCACGAAGTGCGAGACGTCGGCGATGTGAACGCCCAGCTCCCAGTTGCCGTCGGGCAGCTGGCGAAGGCTGATCGCGTCGTCGTAGTCCTTGGCATCCGGCGGGTCGATCGTGCAGACGATCTGGTCGGTGATGTCCAGCCGATGCTCGCGTTCTGAATCGGGGTCAAACGTGTCGAGCGCCTCGCGCGCCTGGGCCTTCACCTCGTCGGGGAAGTCGCCGGGCAGGTTGTATTGGACGATGACGCTCTTAAGGTCCACGTCCTTCTCGCCCGCCTCGCCGAGCACGTCGGTGATGACGCCCTGGGCGGGCGCGTTCTGGTCGGGATAAGTGGTGAGCTCGACGACGACCTTCGTGCCCACGCGAATGTGCCGGCTGGCGGCGTCGGGGGTCAGGATGGGCTCGGTGATCATGTTCCCGTCCGGGAAGACGACCCACGTGGTCCCCTGCTTTTGCAGCGAGCCGACGAACTTCTTCTGCGTGCGGGTGACGATCTCGGAGATGCGCCCGCTGAAGATCGCCTTACCGTCGCGGTTGCCCCGGCTGGTGATCGTGGCGCGCACGACGTCGCCGGTGATCGCGCCACCGTTGCTGCCCTCGGGGATGAACAGGTCTTCATGGCCCGACGGGTCGGTCGGCACGACGAAGCCGAACCCGCGCTTGTTGTGGCGGTACGACCCGGTGACCTCGTTGACGCTCGTGGTCTGCATCGGCAGCAGGATCGAGCCGCGCACGCCCTTCACCACGCGTCCCATGTGCATCAGCTCACGCAGCGCTTCCCGGAACGCGGGCATCTGGTCTTTGTCGCTGACGTTCATCGCCTTGGCGAGGCTGCGCTCGGCCTGGGGCTTGTAACCCTGGGTGCCAAGCTTGGCGAGAATTTCGGATTTCAGTTGTTCGGACATGGTTGTGTTAATTCGAATGCTTTCGATTGTGTGGCGTCATCGTGCGCCCTGGGCCCCATCCCTTACGTCACCGGACTGGCCGCTTCAGCGGCCAGTATTCTCGAAGGTCCGGGCGATTCTGTCACGCCACATGGTTCCGGTAAACGCTTTAAAATGCGGATGAATCGGCAATCGGTGGGTCGGGACGAAAACCCACGTGCGAGAATCGACGGCAGAGCAAGCGGGTGTGACGAACGCGCGTAACTGGCTCCAATTCCTCCCCGATGATATGCCAGC
Organism: Tepidisphaeraceae bacterium; assembly: GCA_035998445.1. Lineage (NCBI taxonomy): Bacteria > Pseudomonadati > Planctomycetota > Phycisphaerae > Tepidisphaerales > Tepidisphaeraceae > Tepidisphaeraceae bacterium. Next base: position 54,877 of record DASYHQ010000014.1, read on the forward strand.
CACGCCACAAAGCCAAGCGGCGTGCCCACGCGCAGGCGCGCCGCGAGCGTCGGACGCCAGTCCAAGGCACGGCAGATCGCCTGCTGGGGAAACGTTTTCGGATGAGCTGGCGATAATCAAAGCGCCCGTCGGCGACGCCCGCCGAGCAGCGCGACCGCCGACAGGCCGATGATCGCAAGCGCCGTCGGCTCGGGCACGAGCGTGCCTATCTGGACCGCAAAGTTGTCGAAGTACGCGTCACCGAAGCTGGTCGAGTAGCCGTTGCCGCGCGCGCCGAACGAGACGAGCAGGCTGTCGGCGTTCCAATCGCCTTTCACGACATCGTCGAGAATCGCTACTTCCGTTGGGTTCCCATTGACGAAGGTGCCGAAGATCAACGCGTCGTTCGCCGCGACATACACGACGGCGAACTGGCCCGTGTTAGGCAGGGTGAGATCAAAGCCGCGGGGCGTGGGATCATCATTCGTACGACTGACGACGACGGTCGAGGTCGTCCCGAGGCCACTATAGCCGTAACCGATTGCCGCCGAATTGAACCCCGTCTCGTCGGTTCCGACACCGAACACCAACCCAAGCCCGCCACCGGGGGTGTCCAGCGTCGCCGCGGTGAAGATGTAGTCGATCGTGATCGCGAAGTCGGTCGCCGTCGACAGGCGGAAGCCTTGGGGACCGTCGCTGAGGTAGATCGCGTCGAAGTTCGGGCTATCCGGCGCGTTCGCCAGCACGTTCAACCGTCCGGAAGTTTCTGATACTGCTAGCGACGGGTCGTCGGCCACTTCAGACCACTGCGGCCCACGCACGTTGTCGTCAAAGTTATCGACGTAAACGGCCGCCTGTGCCGCGCAGGGTACGAGAGAAAACGCAACGGCCGCGATGGTCAGGACGATCTTCAAGCGGGCTCTCCAGTTAAGTGGTCATAGATGTACCGGGTTCCGGCGACGAAGCAAGTTAAGATTTGCCGCGACGCCTGTGGCGGTGCCGTGCGACGTGCAGGGGCAGGCGAACTGCGCCTTTGGTGTGGGTGGTAACGAGTGAGATGGGTTGTGACCAGCAGCCGGCCAACGGACGTGGCACGGGTTTTCAACCCGTGTCCTGCATAGGGTGAATGCCAAAAACACGGGTTGAAAACCCGTACCACAGTTCGACAGCAGTGCACGTCGCTTGTTTGAAACAGCTTCTAAGCCACGAAAGGCGTTAGGACCGCCGCGACAGATCTCACTCACCCCTCGACCACGCTCTTCTCGATCGGTTCGACGGTGACGCCGCGCGAGCGCAGGAAGGCGATGGCGTCGGTGACGTCCTGCTCGTCGCCGGTCAGCAGGACGGCCATGATGCCGATCTCGTTCTGCACGCTGGCCTGCCTTATGTCAAACGACACGTCGGGGAACTTGCGGCTCATCTCCCAGATGATCGGCTGCTCGACCTGCTTCCGCGACGGGAACGTGAACCAGCAGCGTTTGGCGGTGTTCATACGGCCGATCATAGATCGCCCCCCCGCGGGGTCAATCGATCGCCCCGCCTCGCCCCCGTTCTTACGGCAGCTGGACCGGCTCCCATTCACAGCAGATCAGCAGCCGGATCGTGAAGACCATGACCACCGCCCGCTTGCCATCCAACGCCCCCTTGCCCGCCAGCGACCTGAGGATGTTCGGTGCTTTGCCACCGTAGATGGCCGACGACTCCACCTTCAAGCCCAGTTCATTCATGATGAGTTGGGAGATTGACGCGCCCTCCTCCACGAACTGCGCCGCGAAGCTGTCGCCGATGACGAGGACGGGGGCCTCATTGCCCGGCAAAAGCGGCGCGTCGGCATCGATCAACTGAAGGTGGCGTTCCTGAACGGTACCCGCAGCGGGGTCGCCATCGATGACGTAGTGCGCCAGATCACCCGTTCGCCGGTGCGGCACCCACCGCGTCGCAAACGTGTCGGCCGGCGGCAGGTTCGGGTCGGCCGTCTGCAGTTCAGAGGCGATCCGGCTCGCCGCGAGACGCATGGCCGCCTGCGACCAGTGCGTCTCCTGGGCAAAGTAGACGGGCTCGGTCGCCTTCAGTTGCCAGAGCGCATCGGTGAGGTCCAGCACGTTCACCCCACCGTCCCGCAGCGACTGAATCCAGCGCCCGTGGTCGACGTTCAGGTTCGGCCCCTTCGCGAGGTCGTACGCCGGGTCGACCATTTCCGGATAGATTGACGCCTTTGCCGGCACGGGCACGATTAGCAGTTGAATGCCGCGCGCGCGCAACTGGCGCGACAGGTCCGCCATGGCGTCGGCGGCCCGAATGCCGCGATCGAGCCGCGCGTTCAGAAAGCCCGCCGACCGCGTGACGTGATAGTCGACACCGTTAAAGACAAAGTTGCCGACGCCCTCCCGCGTCTCCGGACTCTCGACGCGCAACTGCTTGACCGGTACCCCGTTCACCAGCGCCCGCGCCGCCACCGCCGGCAGGAAGCGCACGTTCGTGTCTTCCTCAAGCGCCCGTGGGACGCGCGCGATCGGTTCGTCGCGCCACATGCCGCGCCATCGCGCGGCATCGGCCTGGTCTACGCCGTACAGCAGATGAAACGTCCCGGGCACGAACAGCAACGGTAGCAGGCAACCGACCATGACGACGGGCAACCATCGCATCGCACGGCGGCGGGCGTGCTTCGAGCTAGCTGGTGAGATGCTTCGCATGATGGTGTTCGGCCCCCGAGATGACCCTAAAACTGGAAGTACAGGAACGGCGTCGACGACCGCACGGCCAGCACGACGATCGACACGCAAAACAAGCCTATTGCAACCGCGCATCGCGGCAGCGTCAATCGTCGCGAGACGCGCCAGGCCTCAACCCCGCCGAACGAGATCAACGCTGCTGCGACCATCGCGAGGGTGACGGGCAGCGTGAACAGTTCGCTCAGAGCGCCCGTAGGCGACGTCTGCGAGAACGGCACCAGCATGCTCTCCAACCGGCTGATGGCCATCCAGACATCGCCGGCCCGGAAGAACACCCACCCCACGCAAACGCCCAGGAACGTCGCGACCGTGCGGACGACCACCAACCCGCGCCGCGGTGGCCGGGCCGCGCCGGTGGCGCGTTCGATCGCGAGCCACGTGCCGTGGAACGCGCCCCAGAGGATGAACGTCATGCCCGCCCCGTGCCACAGTCCACCGATGAGCATCGTCAGCAGCAGGTTGACGTACGTGCGATACTCGCCCCTGCGGTTGCCGCCGAGCGAGATGTAGATGTAATCGCGCAGCCAGCGGGATAGCGTCATGTGCCAGCGACGCCAGAAGTCGGTGATGCTGGTCGCGCGGTACGGCGAATCAAAGTTGCGCGGGAACCGGAAGCCGAACATCATCGCCAGCCCCATCGCCATGTCGGTGTAGCCGGAGAAGTCGAAGTAGATCTGAAACGCGAACGCGATGGCCGCGTACCACGCGTGGTGCCAGCTGATCAGACCGGCCTCGAACGCCACGTCGACCGAAGGCCCGATCGTGTCGGCGATCAGCACCTTCTTGGCTAGCCCCAGCGACATCAGCACCGCCCCCTTGGCGAACCGCGTCAACCCCAGCCGCGGGCGATGCAGTTGATCTTCCAGTTCCTGATAGCGAATGATCGGCCCCGCCACCAGGTGCGGGAACTGCGACAGGTAGCAGGCAAACGCGACGAAGGCCCTTAGCTCCACGCGCAAGCGAGAGAGCAACGAGAGGCGCACCGGCGACAACGCCATTTCGCTTGCGCGTCCGCGATGCGCAGCGTCGGCACGCACTGCCTGCCGTCGCTCCCGCTCCTCATCCAGAAACCGCCCCACCGCCGGCCTGGCGTGCCCGCGGTAAATGTCGACGACGTAGCTGATCGATTCAAACGTGTAGAACGAGATGCCCGCCGGCAGCACGACCGCCAGTATGGTCCAGCCGGTGATGCCCCACAGGTCCAACGTGGCGTTCAGCATCTCCTGCGCGAAGCCGGCGTACTTGAACCAGACGAGCAACCCGATGCTGCTGGTCAGCGACATCACCAGCGCCACTCGCCGCACCCCCGGCGACGGCCCCTCCGCCCGCCGCGACCACGCGCCACCGATCACGTTGCCCATGCAGTAGTCAAACACCGCCGTCCAGAGCAGCAGCAGGACGAAGCGCGGGTCGCTCCAGGCGTAAAACGCGAAACTGAGCAACGTCAGGACGAGAATCCGCCCACCGCCGCGCGGCGAGGCGAAGTACAACAGCAGCGCCGCGGGCAGGAAGAAGAAAAGGAAGAGGATCGAGCTGAAGACCATGCGTTCCGCAATGCACGGCGGTCAAACTACCGGGCTTCAGCAAACGAGACGCCCTCGTACACGTCGGACAGCGACAGCGTCACGCCTGGGCCGGGAACAACGACCGAAGCCGTGAGGCCCGTCGCGATGGTCGACTGCCACGTCGCGTCGCTGCGGATGAAGATCTCGATCTTGGGTTGATGCTGCCATACGAGGGCATAAGCCACCAGCGAATCGATCTGCCGATAATGGTCCGCCTTCGTGCCGCGGTCGTAACGTTCGGTGGTCGGTGAGAGGACCTCGAACAGCACGGTGGGATTGACCGCGGTCGTTAGATCGGGATCTTCCGGGTCGAACTCGACGGGTTTGCAGTAGATGCTGACGTCCGGGTACGTGCGCAAACCGGTCCTCAGAATCGCAACCCGCAGGTTGGAATCCTGAACACGGCATGGCCCCTTACGCACGGCGTTCCACAACGTGGCACTCAGGTTTGTGATGATCAGGCTGTGGCCCGACGTCCCGCCTGACATGTCGTAGATCTCGCCCTCGTAGTAGTCGCTTTTGTACGCCGCGTCGTGTTCGAGCCGGTAGTACTCGGCTGGCGTAAATCGCTTTCTTACGAGTGGCAGTCCCATGTCCAAAGGGTAACGATGCGCAACGCGCCTGGCAATTCACCCAATAATCGGCGGATCGAACCGCAGCAACGCGTCAGCTCCCAATCACCCGCCCGCGATCGCCGGGACGATGCTGATCTCGTCGCCTTCCTTCACCGGCGTGTCGAGGTTCTGCATGAAGCGGATATCCTCCTCGTTCACGTAGATGTTGACGAAGCGGTTGAGCTGCGTCGGGCCCTTGAACAGGCGGGTCTCGATGCCGCTGGCCTTGGTCTTCAGGTCGTTCAGCACTTCACCGACGTTGGCGCCGTCGGCCTGTACGGCGTCGGCGCCGTTCGTGTACGTGCGTAGGGGGGAGGGGATGCGAACCTTGATGCTCATACCGGTTACCTTATCTGCCCTTCTTATCGGAATTGTCCGCAGCGCCACCCACGGGGCTGACGCGCATCGCTTCGAGAATCTCATCGAGTTGCAGCCGGCTGGGCTGCGTGTAGCTGAACCGTAGATACCGGTTGCCGCGACCCGTCTCAACGGCGACAGCATACTCGACCGGTTGCGCTTTGCGAAGACGCTCGACCGCATCGGCGACCTGCAGCTTCTGCCGCGGCTGCTTCACGTTCATTGCCCAGCTCGAGGTGACCTGCTGCACCGCGCTCAACTGATCCGAACCCGCATCGGGGTCGGCGGCGCGGTACCGGTCGGCGGCATCGGCCAGGCCGGCGATGATCAGGTCCGATGACGGGGCGGCCTTCAGCAGCAGCGCGTCGCGGAACGCGTAGATCGGCACGTTGTACGCCGTCCACTTCACGATCGCGTCGTCGAACTGCGCCTTGGCCACGGCATCGGGCAAGCTGCGGTCCTGCACCATTCGGTTCACCACCTTGCGGTTGTTGAACTCCGTGGCGATGCGCGTCATGGGTCGTGGCGCGCCGCGATAAATCGCGAGGACCTTCTCTGCCAGCTTTTCATCGTCAATCGTGCCCGGGATCGCCGACAGCAACTGCCAGCGGACGTAGGCGTCCTGCGCCGGGTCCTTGGCAACGGGTTTGGCGATGGCGCCCAGCACCTTCTCGGGCGTGAGCGCCGCTGGGGGTTGGCCCTCGAAGAAGTCGGCATCGGTGCGCAGCGACCCACCCTTTCTCGCCATGTCATACTCGGCCGACAGCTTGGCGACCGCGTCGGTGATCAACGCGTCGGCGGGGTCGGCCGCGGGCTTCTTCGGCTTCACCGGCGGGGCCTTCGGAGGCTTCGCCGTGGCCGCGGGTGGCTCGGTCTTAGGCGCAGTCGCATCATCGGCCGCGTGCGCCATCAGTGGCCACGACAGCACGACGGCCAGCAGCACCGCAGCGGAAGGACGTTTTTGTCGCATAACGATCCCCTTTTCGATGGTGACGATCTTACTCCGGTCCCTCTCCCATGTACTCATGGGAGGCTTAGCGAGGGTGATTTTGAGCTGCTCGCGTCGCCTGCAGTACGAAATCACCCTCACCTGACCTCTCCCGGAGTACCGGGAGAGGGACCGGATCACATGCGACGGCTTTCCGCGTTCTTGGCGTACTTGGCGGTTCAAAATCTTCGTTACACCAGCGCCGGCTCGCGCACGCCATTCGCTTCCAGCAGCCCGTCAAACTCGCTCAGCTTCGGCTCGATCACCACCGGATACGGCAAATCGTCGGCGACCACCTCCAGCGTCTTCAGGCCGTTGCCGGTGATGCTGACGACGATGCTCTCGTCGCGCGGGATGCGCCCCTGCTGGATCAGCTTGATCGCCGCCGCCAGCGTGGTGCCACCGGCCGGTTCGGTCCAGATGCCTTCGGTCTTGGCCAGCAGCTTGATCGCGTCGACGATCTCGCGGTCGGTCGCGCTCTCACCCCAGCCACCGCTGTCGCGCACCACGTTGGCGGCGTAGTAACCGTCGGCGGGGTTGCCGATCGCGATGCTCTTGGCGATCGTGTTGGGCTTTTGCGGCTCGATGATGTCGCTGCCCTTCTTGATCGCCGTCACCACCGGGTTGCAACCGGCCGCCTGCGCACTGTAAATCTTCGGCTTGTTGTCTTCGACGATGCCCAGCGTGATGAACTCCTGATACGCCTTGTAGATCTTGGGCAAAATCGTCCCACCGGCCGTCGGCACGACGGTGTGCTGCGGCAGTTGCCAGCCGAACTGCTCGGCAATCTCGAAGCCGTAGGTCTTGGCCCCTTCGGTGTAGTAGGGACGCAGGTTCACGTTCACGATCGCCCAGCCGTACTTGTCGGCAATCTCGGTACACAGGCGGTTCACGTCGTCGTAGTTGCCCTTAATGCGGACCATGGTCGGCCCGAAGATCAGGCTGCCCAGCACCTTCCCCTGTTCCAAATCGTGGGGGATCATCACGTAGCACTTCAGCCCCGCCTGCGCCGCGTGGGCGGCGGTGCTGTTGGCGAGGTTGCCCGTGCTGGCGCACCCCACCGTGTCAAACCCGAACTCGACCGCCTTGCTGATGGCGACCGACACCACGCGCTCCTTGTACGAGTACGTAGGATAGTTGCAGGAATCGTCCTTGATCCAGAGGTTGCTGCAACCCAGTTCCGTCGCCAGGCGGTCGGCCCGCTTCAACGGCGTGAAGCCGGAGTGGAACCCGGTCACCGGCCGATCGACCGGCAGCAGGTCCTTGTATCGCCAGAGGCTTTTCGGGCCGGCGGTGATCGACTCGCGCGTCACCTTGCCGCGCATGGCGTCGTAGTCGTACTCGACCTCGTACGGGCCGAAACACTGCTCGCACACGTGGACCGGCGACACCGCAACGCGGTGGCCGCACTCCTTGCACTTCAATCCGAGAACGTAGCTCATTGCTGTCCTGTCCTTTGTCCGTCGTCAGTTGTCCGTGGTGGATGAAGGTGGGGATGGCGACGGACGTTCGTTTCGCTGACGGCCCGCGGTCAACAGACCGAGGAACCTCGCAAAACGAAACGAGCCTCTTCCCGAATAAGAAGAGGCTCCATGCGGGCGCGAATGCCCGAGCGTCTTCTTATCTGCCCGGCGATCGTGTCCCCAAAAATTTCGGGGATCGCATCGCAGGCGGGAGTTAGCACCTATCCCGCGATCTCTCGCACGGACGGTTGCTGTGGCGTCGTCGGGCCCAACCCTCGACCACTCTGGATAAGAGCGAATATTCAGTTGTCGTACGCCCCGATTCTACGTCGCCGGCCGCGAGTGTCAATTCCATTCCCGGCAATCGGCCTCAGCCATTGGAGGTGGACGAGGACGTCAAAATGAATGTAACTGCCGATCAAATTAGTCGTTGCTGTAATGGCGCGGGTAACGCATACTTCCCTAACATATGGTTGCGTTCGCACCAATCGACGAGCCTCAGCCCCGCCCCACGCGTGTCCTGCTTTGCGATGACGCGCCGGTCGAGCGGCTGGCGCTGGCGCATTTACTGCGCCGCGAAGGCTTCGAGGTCGACGAGGCCGGTGACGGTGAGTCGGCCATCCAGCAACTGAAGCATCGCCAGATCGACGCCGTCCTGCTCGACCTGAACATGCCCGACGTCGACGGCTTCGGTGTGCTGAGCTACGTGCAGGAACACCGCCGCTCGCTGCCGGTCATCCTGCTCAGCGGCATGCCGCTCGACAGCATCCAACACAAGATTCACCTGTTGCCCGACCGCGCGCTTCCGCCGCTGCTATTGAAGCCGATCGACCCCGACCAACTGCTCGGCATTCTCGATCTGCAACTCAACGGCGAACTGCCCGCCGCCGGACCGGAAGGCGATTCCGTCTAGCCGCCATCGCTTCGCGCTGTTCGCTCTTCTCTCTTCTGTAGGACAGGCATTCCTGCCTGTTTCTCCCCCGGCATTTCTCCCCGTATTCCTCCGACTCTCTTTTGTGGCACAGGCATTCTTGCCTGTGTCTCTTCTGTCATTTCTTCTCTTGGTGGGACGCACATTCTTGTTTGTCTCTCTTTGCGCAAGCCTCGCGCTTCCACCAACAAAGAAGAGACGCGAAGACGCGAAGCCGCGAAGCAATCGCGAAGAGATGTCGCAACCTGCCGCCACGACGGCGGTATGGGTAAGGCAAAACGCAAATCCGTGCACCATTATGCACCATTTTGCACCATCGGTTGATGGCAATGGATTCCGGCCCCGTCCTCCGCACCGCCTATTCAATTATCAAAGAACGCGCTATCCATCTCTACGCCCGCGCTGCGCATTTCACATCGAATCGGCGCAACATCCTCGCTCTCCTTCGCGCCTTCTTCGCGCCTTCGCGTCTCTTCCTCCACCAAAACACCCACGGCCCACCCTCCACTTAAAGCCAAAACGCTTCTGCGCCATCGAATACAACCTCTCCGTAGATTCCCGCGCCCGCATAAGTACAATCCGAAATCAAACGTACCAAAGGCTCGGTCCATGGCTTCGGTCTGCTTCTACTTTCAGGTTCATCAACCCTTCCGGCTGCGTCGTTACAGCGTCTTCGATACCGACCGCCATTACTTCGACGACCACAAGAACGCCGAGATCTGCCGCAAGGTGGCGCACAAGTGCTACCTGCCGGCCAACCGGCTCATGCTGGAACTCATCCAGCAGCACGGCGGCAAGTTCCGCATCGCCTACTCGATCTCCGGCGTGGCGATGGAACAGTTCGAGCAGTTCGCCCCCGAGGTCATCGAAACCTTCCGCCAGCTGAACGACACCGGCTGCGTTGAATTTCTCGATGAGACGCACCACCACTCGCTGGGCTTCCTATACACGCGAGAAGAGTTCCGGGCACAGGTCGAGAAGCACCGCGAGAAGATCAAGTCGCTGTTCGGGCAGGAACCGCGCGTCTTCCGCAACACCGAGCTCATTTACAACAACGACTTGGCTCATTTCGTCAGCCACATGGGCTACGACGCGATTTTGGCTGAGGGTGTCGACAGCGTGCTGGGGTACCGCAGCCCGAACTACGTCTACCGCCCGCCGCACGCGCCGAAGCTGAAGCTGCTGCTGAAGAACTACCGCCTGAGCGACGACATCGCCTTCCGCTTCAGCAACCGCAGCTGGGAGCAGTGGCCATTGACGGCCGACAAGTTCGCGACGTGGGTCAACCAGATCAACGGCAACGGGTCGATCTGCAACCTGTTCATGGACTACGAAACGTTCGGCGAACACCAGTGGGCCGACACCGGCATTTTCGACTTCCTCGAACACCTGCCCGCCGCCATCCTCGCCACCAGCGGCAACGAGTTCCTCACGCCGTCGCAGGTCATCGATGCCTACGAGCCCGTCGGCGAGATCGACGTGCCCCACATGACCAGCTGGGCCGACACCGAGCGCGATCTGTCCGCCTGGCTCGGCAACGCCATGCAGTCCAACGCGCTGCACGAGCTGTACAAGCTGGAGGGCGCGATCAAGGAAAAGAACGACCCCCAGCTGATGGAAGACTGGCGCCGCTTAACCACCAGCGACCACTTTTATTACATGTGCACAAAGCACTGGTCCGACGGCGACGTCCACAAGTACTTCAGCCCGTACGAGAGCCCGTACGACAGCTACATCAATTTCATGAACGTCCTGGACAACGTCCAGACCCGCGTGCGCACCTAACGCTGGAGGCTTGCCATGACGCGACCGTCATCGCCCGAGCCGCTGCCGTATTCGGCACAAGGGGATGATCCACGGCTCACCTCGCGCGCCGTGGGCCAGGCGGCCCGGGCGATGGTGCTGAGCGTGAGCGTGTGGGTGGTACTCGTGCTGCTGGCGATGTTCGTCACGCCGATCTTCGAGTCGATCTTCATCAACTTTAAGACGGAGCTGCCAGGGTTCACAAAGCTCGTGCTGTCGATGAGCCGCTGGGTCGGCCGCGACTACGGCTGGCTGCTGCTGGCACCGGCCTTCTTCGCGATCCCGTTCGCGTTGCTCCCCGTGTTCCGGGCGCAGGCTGCCGCCGGTCGGCAGATCCGCTGGCGCTTGATGCAACGCCTCGTCTACACGTTCACGATGTTGATCGTCGGCGCCTACGTGCTGGCGATGGTCCTGCCGATGGCCTCGGTGATCGAAACCCTCTACGGCGGCCGCTGAGCTCCTGCCCGCGATGCGTGACACCGTCGCCGTAGACCACACCCGCCCCTATAGCTTCGCCAGCATCTCCGACATCGCCGGCCCCAGGTCTCGCCCCATTCCTTCACCGACGCCGCGCACGCGCTTCACGCCTTCCTGCAGCACGCGCCTCGCCTCGTCGGTCTGGCCCAACTGGATGAGCGTCTGCCCCAGCAGGTGATACGTCGCCAGATGATCCGGCGCATGCTGATTCGAGAACCGCAAGTGCCCCGCTGCCTCTTCGAGCATGGCGGGCGACTCGTTCATCTCCAGCAACTTCCGCCCGAGCGCGAACCGGCTTAACGGGTCGTTCTCGTCCAGCGACACCAGCTTGCGAAGCTTTGGGAGATCCATCCCTGCCATGATCAGTCCTTCTAACTAGCGACTCCCTCTGGCCCCTCTCCCGGTACGCCGGGAGAGGCTGGGTGAGGTTGATTCTGAATGACGAACGGCTACGAGTGACGAACGACGAGCCATGCCCCCGCTGTCATCCCGAGCGGAGCGGTAGCGACTCGAGGGATCTCGATTGACGGACGGTGCTAGGCTGTGGGAGATCCCTCAGGTCGCTACCGCTCCCTTCGGGAGGACACGCGACATGACCGCGACACCCACACGTTCAGCACCTGCCCACCTACTGTCGCCACCCCCTACTTCACCGCCGCCGGCCGCGTTGCTACCGGCCGCGTCGCCGCCGGCCGGATCGCCGCCTCCACCGGCAGCGGCACGGCGATGTCCCACGCGGTCAGCCATTCCTCGCCAGTCGGCTTGAAGTTCATCTTGTTCACCAGGTCGCGTTCCATCCCCCGCAAATGGGCGGCGCCGTAGAAGATCGCGATGTTCTTCTTGCCCTCCTTCAGCGTGTCGGCGAGCACGGCGATCGCGGCGTCGTTGCGATCGGTCAGCAGCACCGTGCCCTCCATCGACGCCGTCTGCTGGTCCAGGTTCTGGAACTGCTGGCCGAGGAAATGCTTCAGCTGCGTCGGGCGATCCGGCGCCTGCAGCGCGAACAGCAACGCGCCCAGTTGCACGTCGGGATGGTTCATGCCCGTCTGCGGGCGGTTCATGCCGTCCAGCATCGCCTTCAGCATCAGCGACAGTAGCGACTCGCCCCGCTCGTCCATTCGGCGTAAAAACGTCTCGGTATCCAGATCGGCATGCACGAAGTTGGCTGCCGAGTAGTCCACCTCGTCCAGCTGGTACGTCAGGTCCAGCGCCCGCGTCATCAGCTTCTGCAATCCCCCCACCCCCGACCGCGGCGCCTCGCCGGGCGCGGGCATGGGCGCGCCTTCCGGCTTCACCATCTCGTACAGCACGGCGTCGTACTGCTTGAAGCGCTCGTTCAGCGCCTGGTAGTACGCCGCGTCCCCCACGTGCACCGCCGCCACGAGGTCGACCGTCTGGTTCTTGTCGTTGACGTAACGCGCGACCGACGCCTCCAGCTTGGCCGACCCGCTCTTGTCCTTCGTGAACCGCAGGAACTGGTTCTTCTGCGCCTCCCCCGGCTCAGCCGCGTGCGACACGGTGACCATCAGCAGCACGACCACGATCGAACGAATGACGCTTCGCATACCCGTATCATACCCCGCCTACCGCTGGGCCGTCGCCGTCCTTCCCGTTGAAAGTCCCGGCGATTGCCCCTACCTTTGAACGCGACCAAGTTCACCCGTAACAGGAACACCATCATGAAGCGCGCGAAGATCACCATCGTCGGGGCAGGCAACGTCGGGGCCACCGCCGCCCATTGGGCCGCCAGCAAGGAACTGGGCGACATCGTCCTCGTCGACATCCCCGAGATCACCATTAAAGATAAGGACGGCAAGGAGACCAAGGTCCCCAACACCGCCCCGGCCGGCAAAGCCTTGGACCTGCTGCAGTCCTCCCCCATCGAAGGCTTCGACGCCCGCATCATCGGCGCGACCGATTACGAGCCCACGGTGGGCAGCGACGTCGTCATCATCACCGCCGGCCTGCCGCGCAAGCCCGGCATGAGCCGCGACGACCTCATCGCCATCAACACCGGCATCGTCAAGCAGGTCGCCGAGAACGTCGCCAAGTACTCGCCCAACGCCGTGCTCATCGTCGTCAGCAACCCGCTCGACGCCATGGTCTACGTCGCCTGGAAGGCCAGCGGCTTCCCGACCAAGCGCGTCATCGGCCAGGCCGGCGTGCTCGACACCGCCCGCTACCGCACCTTCCTCGCCACCGAGATCGGCTGCAGCGTCGAGGACGTCCAGGCCCTGCTGCTCGGCGGCCACGGTGACGACATGGTCCCGCTCAAGCGCTACACCTTCGCCGGCGGCATCCCCATCACGCAGCTCGTGAAGCCCGACCGCCTCGAAGAGATCATCAAGCGTGCCCGCAACGGTGGCGCCGAGATCGTCAACCTGCTGAAGACCGGCAGCGCCTACTACGCCCCCGCCGCCGCCACCGTGCAGATGGCCGAGGCCATCATCAAGGACAAGAAGCGCATCCTCCCCTGCGCCGTCTACTGCGACACCGAATACGGCGTCGGTGGTTACTTCGTCGGCGTGCCCGCGGTGCTGGGCGCCGCGGGTGTCGAGCGCATCCTTGAGATCGAGATGGACGACGAGGAAAAGAAGGCCTTCCAGACCAGCGTCGACCACGTGAAGGATCTGGTGAAGATCGTGAAGATGTAGTTCGCGGCCAATCCTCTATAGCACACGAAGACGGCCCAACCGCGACGGCGGTTGGGCCGTCTTCGTTTCGGATCGCGTCGGTACCGGGGAAGCAGGGATGGCCATCGACGGCGATCGCGGTAATATCCGGCGGGTCCCGATTCGTTTAAGCCTCGCGCCGGCGACTTGGCTGCGCACATGGCCCTCGGCTTCGCCTGCCGGCAGCGTCAACGCGTCGGACTGCCCTTCATGCCGCTCATCGATTGCCTCAACCTCCCCGCCGCACCGCTCGCGCTCGCCGAGCCGTACGCGACCGCGGTCTTCATGACGGTGATCGGCGTGCTGGTGGCGGTCAGCGTGCTGTTTTCCAAGGCGGTCGACCGCATCGGCGTGCCGGTCGTGCTGCTGTTCCTCGTGCTGGGCATGCTCGGCGGGTCGGAGGGGATCGGCGGGATCGAGTTCAGCGACTACGGGATCGCCGTGCGGCTGGGCACGATGGCGCTGGTGCTCATCCTGTTCGACGGTGGCCTCAACACGCGGGCCGCCTCCATCCGGCAGGTGCTCGGGCCGGCGTCGGTGCTGGCCACCGCGGGCGTGCTGCTGACGGCGGCGCTGGTCACGCTGTTCGCTCGCCTGCTCGGCATGCCCTGGCCCGCGGCGCTGTTGCTCGGCGCGGTGGTGTCGTCGACCGACGCCGCCGCCGTCTTCGCGGTGCTGCGCGGCGGGCGGTTGCAGCTGCGCCCGCGCCTCGGGCGCACGCTCGAGGTCGAGTCGTGCATCAACGACCCGATGGCCGTCATCCTCACCACCACGCTCATCCAATGGCTTACTCAGGACGGCCCCGTCGGCCTGCGACCGCTGCTGGCCGTGCCGGTGCAGCTGCTCGTGGGCGCGGGCGTCGGGTTGATCCTGGGCTACCTCGGCGTGATGCTGCTGCGCCGCGTGCGGTTGACGACGGTCGGCCTGTACCCCGTGCTCACGCTGGCGATGGCGTTCGTGTCGTTCGGGCTGGCGACGGTGGTGAACGGCAGCGGCTTCCTGTCGGTCTACGTGACGGCCGTCGTGCTGGGCAACAAGGCCATCCCGTTCCGCGCGGGGCTGTCGCGCATCCACGATGCGCTGGCGTGGATGTCGCAGATCGGCATGTTCCTCATGCTCGGGTTGCTCGTCTACCCGTCGAAGCTGCTGCCGGTGCTCTGGATGGGGCTGGCGGTCGGGCTGTTCCTCGGCATCGTCGCCCGCCCGCTGGCGGTGCTGCCGTGCCTCTGGCCGTTCGGCTTCGGCCTGCGCGACATGCTCTACATCGGGTGGACCGGCCTGCGCGGCGCGGTGCCGATCATCCTGGCGACGTTCCCCGTGCTGGCCGGCGTGGAGGGGGCCGAACAGGTCTTCAACGTCGTCTTCTTCATCGTGGTGGTCAGCAGCTTCGTGCCCGGCGCCACCATCCGCACCGTCACCCGCCGGCTGGGTCTAACCGTGCCCGACCACCCCGTCCCCGCCGCCGTGCTCGAGATCAACTCGACGATGCCGCTGGGCGGCGAGCTGGCGTCGTTCTACATCGACGAGAGCCTGGCCGTCTGCGACGCCGCCCTCGCCGACATCACCTTCCCCGACGCCGCCTCGATCGTGCTCATCGTGCGCGACGGCCAACTGATGGCCCCCAAGGGCAACACCACCCTGCGCAAGGGCGACCACGCCTACGTCTTCTTCCGCCAGCCCGACCGACCCTTCATCGAACTGCTCTTCGGCGGCCCCGAAGAGTGAACGCCCAACGGCACCCGGCCCGTGCAGCGTTGATCGGAACCGCAAAACGAACGAGGGACCAGAAGCGGGGACATCCAGAATATCCGTGGGCGGTGTTGGGCCGTCAACGGTCGGGCGTGGATATTCTGGATGTCCCCTTTTCCTCACCTCGTCGAATCCGAGTAATCGATCTGCGTCACCTTTTCCGGTCCTGCGGCGTTATGCGGGAGCGAAGAAAATTGCGATCACCAGATTCAGGGCAACCGCCTCCGCCGCATTGATGGAGCGAACCTTGAACACGTCCGTCAAGAAACGATTCCAAAATGCCAAGGTAATCACCACCGCAAAGGTGAAGGCGGCGATGACGAACAGAGAGACGCCGACGACTGTGAGAACCGGAGCGCTTTCGAAAAAACGGTCGAGTGGGACCGACGGCATCTCCTCCGGTTCGAGCAGCATTTCAAAGCCAAGCACGCATATCAGGTAAGTAAGCAGGCCGAGATTGAACAGCCATGTGATTGGTCGCCGCGGCGGTCGGGGCTCGGGTCGGCTGTCGTCAGGCATAGGCCACCACTCCGCTGGGTAAAACAAAGTTTCGTAGGGTCCGCAGGTACGCCTGCGGACCAGCTTCGCTCATCGTAAACCGAAACGGTCCGCAGGCGTACCGGCGGACCCTACAAGAATCGGTTTCGAGGATTTCTGGGTCATCGGGGGAGGCAGCTGGGTCGTTCGGGAAGGGAGCTGGGTCATCGGGGGAGGCGGCTGGGTCGTTCGGGAAGGGGGCTGGGTCGTCGGGGGAGGCAGCTGGGTCGTTCGGGAAGGGGGCTGGGTCGTCGGGGAAGGCAGCTGGGTCGTTCGGGAAGGGAGCTGGGTCGTCGGGGAAGGCACCTGAATGATAGGGTCGGGGCGTGCGGACTGGCGTAATGGGGTTTAAATGGGGTTTGGGGACGATTCTTTGCGGGGATGTTAAGTCGCGCTGCGGGCGGGTCGATGTTGCGTGGGCGTGACGCAGCGTCGGCGGTGCGATCGGTCGTGCGACCGGGGCGACTGGCTGGGGCGGGCGGGGCGGCGCCGCATGACAAAGGGAGTTGTGACATGAGCGCAAGACCGAAGGACATCGCAGGGAAGATCCAGTTCGCAGAGGAGCACGTGACGCCGTGGACGGCCAACGCCGTGGCGATCGGCAGCAGCGCGCCGGCGGTGACGGCGTGGTCGGCGAAGGTGACGGCGGCGCGGGCGAAGTTCCTGGCGCAGAAG